>JAVYQJ010000005.1:76379-82893 GCA_038731975.1 Thermofilaceae archaeon
TTTAGCTCTGCTACCAGTACATCAATCCTTTTGTTTGTCTCTGCGATCCTTGCGTTTAGTTCCGCTCCGAGAGTGTCGATCCTCTTATTCGTCTCTAGTATCCTCTCCTCCGTCTCACCGATCCTATCGTTCAGCCTATCGATTCTCAGGTGGATCTCTGCAACCCTGTGATCAATAAACTCCCGCAGCCTTTCTAGCCCACCGTAAACATCCTTTATCGTAGCGATCAGTATTACAACCAGATCCTCAACCTTCAGCCTTTCACCCTTCTCTAACTTCTTCCAGACGACCTCGACAGCCTTGTCGACGGCGACGGAAAGCAGCTGTTCAGTCACAAGCTAAATGCGTTCATCAGGTAGAAAAACGTTTTCTCGTGAATACCGCGAAAGTCTCGGCACGCAGAAGACACGGAGACTTTCGGGGGCAGAGTACGTGCTGTAAGGGCAGGGGCGGCGCAACACCCGGTTTTGAAGCTCAGTCGACCCCTTAGGACGCATAAACTCTCACCCTCGCGGCGCCTTGAGAAGCCTCGTCCTACTACGGCGCCGCCCGCGTGAGACGCGCGCGACCAGCCGCTCCGGGGGGTAAGCTGTTCCTTGGCTACGGCGCGTACGAAGTAGGAACTTCTAACCGAGGAGCAGGCCCTGAGAACCACGAGACGATCAGTGGACCCTCCCGTGAAGAGCTGTGAGCTTAGGAGTTAACGTTTTAGGAGAGCCGCCACGCTGAATACCTGGTGCCCACCCCCATTTGCACCTTCACGGTTGATCTTGTGCCGTTGAAGCAGTTCGTTGTGACGGCATGGAGCGGCAGCTTCGCCGTCAGAGTGCTGTACGACGTGCTGAAGAGGAGGGGCGTCGAGTTCAGTAAGAGGGAGAGAAAGCCGTTCGTAGCGGAACCCCCGCTGCTGGAGGATAGGTACCTGCTCTCGGGCTTTCATATGGGCCTCAACGGGAGGCCGCACCCCCGCTTCGGCTGGAGGGTGGTGGAGGCCGGACAGCAGCTCAAGTTCCGCTACCACTTCCTCGACGAGGTTCTAGCGAAGGTCTTCATCGACGCTCTCATCAGCGAACCGGTGATCGACGAGCCGGCCACTCGGTTCGAGCTCGCCGGCGTCTCCTTCGAGCAGGTTGATGTCCCGAAGCCAAGCCCTCCCCCATCCAGGGTCGTAGTGAAAAGCTTGGAGTTCGCAGCGCCGACCTGCTACCAGTTCTACGGGTACAACGTCCTCTACCCCTCACCCGTGAGAACTCTTGTCAGCGCGCTGAAGAAGTACGCGGGCGTCTCGGGCGTGGACACGAAACCCGTGGCGGAGCGCGTGCACAAAGCTGTTGAGCTCGCCGGGACGCCGCGGGTCGAGCGGGTGTACGTTGACATCGGCGAGGGGAGGATTGTTCCCGCATTCATGGGCCGCGCGACAATAGCGATGAGGGGGGACGAGGATCTACCGGTGCTTCTCGCGGCCCTCAAGCTGGCGGAGCGGCTGGGCGTCGGCGTCTCCACCTCGATCGGCTTCGGTAGAGTCAGAGTAATCGGAGACCAACAGGAGGAAAGCGTCAGGGGGGCGGAAGGCCAGGAGGAATAGCGCCGGGCCGCCGGCCTGAGACCGGTTGCAGGGGCACGTATATTATGACGGGAACCGCGTGATCGAGCTGATCGCCGAAAGACGATCAGCCTCTCAGGCTGCTGGCTCTCTGGGCTTAACCTCGATCAGGTAGTCCCTGAAGAGCTCCTCGAAGGCCTCGGCCGATAATAGGCTCCTCCCTTCCCGCTCCACGGGAGACGTGGCCGGCGAGATCCTTGGGTAGACTGCGACCATGGATGAGATCCGCTCCTCGAAGGTGGGGATGTGCGGGTTCTCGTAGAAGACGCCTAGGGCGAGCCTCTCGTCCTCGAGAGCCAGCCTGAAAGCGTGCTCCAGCTTCTCCCCAGCTTCTGCGGGTTCCCTGACAGTGGGGTCCCATCCCCTCTCGTCCAGGTAGTAGGTGATCTTCCTGTAGTAATCGGGCGTGTGGACGTCGTTGAAGGTGGGGCAGGGCTGCAGCACGTCTATGAAGGCGGCACCCTTGTGCCGAATTGCCCGCTTGAGGAGCTCCTTCAGATGCTTCACATCAAGGGCGTAGCCTCTGGCGACGAAAGTGTAGCCCGAGGCGAGAGCGAGAGCCACCGGGTTAACAGCGTAGTGGATGTTGGGGTGGACGAGGGCTTTCGTCTTGACGCCGTAGGGCAGGGTGGGTGAAGCCTGACCCTTCGTCAGCCCGTAGACCCTATTGTCGTGGAGCACCACAGTGATGTCCACGTTCCTCCTCCCCATGGCGACGAAGTGGCCTGCGCCGATGCCGAGGAGGTCCCCATCGCCGCCGTGCACTATGACCGTTAGATCGGGGTTGGCAAGCTTTATACCCAGGGCGAAGGGGATGGCGCGCCCGTGCAGAGTGTGGACGCCTGAGACGTTGACGAAGTGCGGGGTCTTGCCGGAGCACCCTATGCCGGAAACGATGACCGTCGACCGGGGGTCCAGCTCCAGCTCTGCGAGGGCCTGCGTAACGGCCGAGAGGATGCCGTAATTGCCGCAGCCGGGGCACCAGTCGACCCAGATGCTCGTCCTGTACTCCTGCGAGCTACGCGCCATAGGTGAGCACCACCTTCTCCTCCCCGCCCACCAGGATCCTCTCGAGCGCGGCCACAAGCTCATCGAGGGTGATCGGTCTACCCGTGTACTTCACCACGGACCTGCTCACCCTGAAGCCAGCCTCCATCATCAGGAGCTTCGAGGCCAGCGCTCCAAAGCTGTGCTCAACTGCGATGACCACCTTAGCTTTGCTCAGGAGCTCCAGCACCTCCATCGAGGGGAAAGGCCACAGGAGCTTGAGGTTCACATACCCTCCTCTAAGCCCCCTCTCCTCGAGAAGCTCCAGAGCTTCGAGGGCTACACCCTTCACGCTACCCCAGCCCACCACGAGGAAGTCGGGGTTTCCCGGCCCATGATAGGTGAGCTTCCTCTCCCTCGGGAGCTCCCGCCTGATGAGGTCCATCTTCTCGATCCTCTTCCGGTACATCCTCTCCCGGATCTCGGGGTCCTCGGAGATGTGACCGTACTCATCGTGCTCGTCTCCCGTGTACCACATCACGGCGCTCCCCAGAGGCGCACGCGGCGAAACCAGGGAATCTAGGCTGAACCTCCTGTAGCCCGCCACCCGGTCCCTAACGAAGTTCCCCCTATCGATCCTCAGCGAATCGACGTCGGGGAACGGGATCAAGGCAACGGAGTTCGCGATGAACTTGTCGAGCAAGTGTATGACGGGCACCTGGTACCTCTCAGCTATGTTGAAGGCTTCCACAGCGTCGTAGAACGCCTCCTCGTGATCCCCGGAGCTTATCACCACCCTCGCGAACTCCCCGTGACCGGCGAAGATCGCGTTGAACAGGTCGCTCTGCGCCCCCCTCGTCGGTTGGCCAGTACTGGGGCCGCCGCGCTGGTAGTAGGTGATCACGATGGGAACCTCGTTCATCCCCGCGTAGGAGATCCCCTCCACCATTAAGTCGAAGCCCGGCCCGCTCGTCGAGGTAGCGCTCCTAGCGCCCGCCAGAGCGGCTCCGATCGCGGACGCCACAGCTGCGATCTCGTCCTCCGTCTGGAGCACGAGGATGGGGCCCACGGGGACTCCTCCGGGCTCAGCGTAGGTTACCCTCTCCAGGGCGAGCGACTCGTCCGCTGCGGGGGTTATCGGGTAGTAGCTCTGGTACCGCAGCCCGCCGGCGACCTTCCCCATGGCTACGGCATCGTTGCCGGAGACGAGCAGGTAACGCCCAGGCTTCAGCCCAGGCCCGTCAAGCTTGACGCTGAGCCCGCTAGACTCCACGATCGAGAGCACCTCCTCGACCACAGCTACGTTGCCCCCGACGAGATCCACCCTACCCTTAAACTGCCTCTTGAAGGCCTCCTCGAGAACCCCCACGCTCAGACCCAGCAGGCCCGAAACCGCGCCAACGATCACCGAGCTCACGTAACGGCTGAGGTAGGCCGGGTTCAGCTTGAGCCTCTCCCCCACCCTGGCCAGAACTTGCCTGTAGGAGATGGGGAGCGGCTTCACGCCGGCACTCTCCTCCAAGTACCTTACCAGCGAGGCCAGGTCGTCACCGATCCCCATGGCTGCGAGCCGCCGCCTGATCCTTTCGCGCGTGTAATCCTCCATGCTGACGACATCGCCCAGCCTCTTACCCCCAGCGTCGGCGTCAAAAACGAGGATACCCCCCTCAGCCAAGTCGAAGGCATGGGTGAAAACACTCTCAGCGTCCATCGCGGCCACCACGTGCACCGGGTAGCCCAGCGACAGCGGCGTACGGTTGGAGCACGCCCGCGCGAGGATGTAGCTGTGCCTCCCAACGATGTTGGAGTAGTACTCCCTGCTCGCCAGCACACCGTAGCCGCTGAGCGCGAGAGCCCTCAAGAGAACCATCATCGCCGTCTCCAGCCCTCCCCCCTGAGGGCCTCCCAGAAGCAGCCTAACCTCCTTCAACTAATCACCCGCGTAAACGTCCTCGTGAACCTCCTCCTCCAGCAGTCGCGGGGAGATCACGTGCCCCCTAGTGACGTGATCCATCACTTCGCTCTCTGTGACAAGGGTGGTTCGGCAGCTCAAGCAGTAGACGAAGCCCCTTTCGGCCAGCACTCTAGAGACCTCGCCGCTGTCAAGGGGCTCGGCGTTGGCGCAGTCCTCAGTCGTCCAATACACCGGTTTCAGCTGCCGGGCGCAGAAGGCGAGGCCCTCCTGAACGGGGGACGCGAGAAGGTGCCGGCAGTTGCAGCAGCCCACTACTCTACCACCTCGAAGGTTATCGCCTCCACGGGGCACAGCTCCGCGCTACGCTTTACGCAATCCAGCAGCTCCAGGGGGATGTACCCGACCGAAAGCTCGCCCGTCAGCTCCGCGCCGTACTTGTCCACGACCCTGTTCTTCCCGTTATCATCGCCGAGGACGAAGACCTCCGGGCACTCGGACTGGGCGATCCCGCAGGCCACGCACTTGGCGCGGTCGACTGTGACTTTCACCCGCGGCATAAGAGTAAGGGACAACCGCGACTAAATGCTTTTCCCCTGTCATAACTCGAGGTCCCCGCTCAGGAGGGGTCTCGACCGCCTCAGCGCGAATCTGAAATAAGTTTCCGTAATCTCCACAGCTGCACGCCACTGGCTTTTCCCCTGGAGGCTCGCTCGGGATCGCTGTCCGCTGAATACTTTCGGCGCGCTATCAACGCGCGCGTTAAATGCGGTGTTGAAACTCTATTCCGAGATGTAAATGCCTAAACCAATGTCAGGGTATATTTCCAGGCTCAACGTGGCCCTGAGGGAGTGCGCCGAGCTGGCCGGACAGCACGGCTACGTGACGGCGCAAGCGCTCGCCGCCCGGATGGGCGTCACGGAGAGGATGGCTCGGAACTACCTCATGGATCTCCTGGACTTGGGGGCGCTCGAGTACGCGGGGGGCGGCCGGTACGTGCTCACCGGTGCTGCTCGAGCCAAGCTGGAGGAGGGTGAAGTCCTCGGCGGGGAGTACACCGTTGAAGCCGTCGCGTCGGCCCGGGGGTGGGGGGGCGAGCTCTCCGAGTACATGCTGGAGAAGGTGTACCGGCTCAAGGGCGCGCTTAGGGAGTTGGGGAGCAGGGAGGGGGTTAGGCGGAAGCTGCTTCAAGCTGAACCACCGGAGGGCTTCAGCGGCGGCAGGCTGATCCTCTCCTCGAGGGACGTGGAGCCCAGGGAGGTAAGGCGGGTGGCCGGCGAGGCGAGCGGCTACGCCTTGAGGGGCTACGTGTTGGCCGGGCTCGTCCCGATCACGGTCGCCTACATGTGCTCGGTGGCCGCCATCGTCGAGCTGAACGAGGTGGGGCAGGTGGAGGACCTCAAGTTCCTGAGGAGGCCTGACGTCCGCGACTTCAGGGGTGGTGAGCCCTTCGACGAGGGTCTCGTCGAGCTGGCGGTCGAGCACCCGGAGCTGCTGATCGCGGGCCGCAAGGTGGCGGCGAGGCTCCTCTGCGCGAGGCTCAAGCTCGCGAACATGCTGGACGCGGTCGAGAGGGGCGTGGAGCTGGCCGTGAGCAAGGGCACCCTCCTCCCCCACGGCTTCGTGCTGCCGGGGAGCGAGCTCTTCAAGAGGCTGGAGAGGGAGGTCGCCGAGAGGTACGAGAAGCTCGTCGAGAGGGCCCGGGAGAGGGGGGTGACGCTCGCCTCGATCATCGACGAGCCGAGGGACTACAGGTTCTACGAGGCGGTCAGGGGACTGCTGGGGCTCAAGCTGGCCAGGGTGAGCGACGCAGCCTTCCTGAGCTACGTCTTAGACCAGTGGGAGTACACGGCCCCCCTGCGCGTCTCCAGGGAGCGCGGGAGGAGCGTTGAGGACTGGTACGAGTTCTACTGGAAGGTGGGCGAAAGGCTGATCAAGGTCGAGTACGTAACGCGGGGCGACCCGGTGGAAGCCCAGCGGGAGCTCATCGCCTCTCTGGCCCCCAACCTGCA
>JAVYQJ010000006.1 GCA_038731975.1 Thermofilaceae archaeon
ACGTGGCTTCCGCTTCTTTAACGGCTTCAAGAACCCTATCAACTTCTCTTCTAGCACCCTCCCCCCTCGGTACGAAGACGTAGGCAGCTACGATGGGATCCCGGTAGTAGTCCCTAGGGAGCATGCCGGTCACTGCGGAGCAGGGAAGGGGAAATAATATGCCTGCGCTTACAGCCTGATGTTACCGCTATCGCGCGCCCAGTAAAGCCTTCGGAACCCCATGAACGGCTTAAAGCTACGGGCGCCCCCAGAGGGTAAAGTAATGATCTTGGAGTGAGGAGTGATCAACTTGCCGCCGGGATAGAAATTGACCGCTGCGATACTTTAAGAATGTGGAGCGCTACATGTAGTTAAAGTTTTAACGAGGGGTGTCGAGGGTGCCGGCGTTCCATGAGGCCTGGCAGGGGTTCGAGGGGGATGGCTGAGCTGGAGAGTTACAGGGATCGCATCGTCAGCGGCCCCCTAGTGCCTACTCTGTTGCGCTTGGGGGCTCCTCCGATGCTCTCCCAGATGATCAACCTGACCTACAATATCTTGAACTCGCTGTGGCTCAGCCTCTTCAGCGAGAGCGCGATCGCTGTGCCCCGGCAGGTCTTCCCAGTCCAATTCTTCTTCATGGCTCTGCTCAACGCGCTTGGCACTGCGGGGACGAGCATCGTGTCGCAGTACGTTGGCGCAAAGATGTTTAAGGAGGTGAAGAGGGAGTTCTCGAGGCTCTTCACCGCTGCGGTTCTCCTCGGCTCGCTCTCTTCCGCGACGTTCTTCGCCCTTCGTCCCTTGATCTTCGGGTACGTTGTAGCCACTCCGCCGGAAATCTACGATTACGTGATGGGCTACACCGCGGTCACTTCTTTGAACATGATGATATCGGCGGCGACGATGACTCTAACGACGGGGCTCACATCCGTGGGGGAGACGAAGCTACCCTCCTTGATCAACTTCGCCGGGATGGCTGTGAACACCGCGCTAGATCCCGTCTTCATCCTAGGCATCGGCCCGGTTCCCAGGCTGGGACCCATAGGATCCGCGCTTACGGACACGATTGGCCTGCTCATATCGCTCTCGCTGCTCATGGCAGTCTTCAACCGAAGGTTCAGCGAGATCCGACCCAGCTTCACGAGGGACTACAACGCGGCCTGGGTGAAGCTGGTCGCGAGGATCGGAGGTCCGGTTGCCTTAATGTCGATGCTCAACAGCTCCGCCTTCATGATGCAGCTCCGCCTCGTCAACAGCTTCGGCGTTGAGGTGGCGACAGCTTACTCGATCGGCTTCATCGTCTTGGACATCGCCGACGCAGCCATGTGGGGGCTCTCCGGCTCGATCGCGATAATCGTCGGGCAGCTGCTCGGGGCGGGGATGCTGAGCAAGGCTAGGAGCAGCGCGATCAAAGGCTCGCTCTTCATCGCATCCATCGTCGCCGTCTCATCCTTCGTCATCTACTTCGCCAGGGAGCCCATAGTCAGAGTCTTCACCTCGAACCCGGTCGTCATCGAGGAGAGCTTGCGATTCCTCGATACGATCCTGCTCGGCCTACCCTTCTTCGCGTTCTTCATGTGCGGGTTCTCAGCGGCAAGGGGCGCCGGCCGCACCCTAGCTGCCACCCTCATCAACATCGGGCGCCTCTGGGGCATCCGCGTCGGCCTCTCCTACGTCCTCGCCTTCACGATGGCTCTCGGCCCGCTCGGCGTATGAATCGGGATCATGCTGAGCAACATTGCGGGAGGGCTGCTCATGGGAGCGTGGCTCGTCCACGGAAAGTGGGCTAGGCCCGTGATAACGGAGCTCAACGGCAATCCGAGCGCGTAGCAACGACACAGATTATTGCCTGTGGAGCACACCCAGCGTGTGCCGCGCTTAAGGCTATACGCGGGACCCCGCGACGCGATCGAAGCGCCCTGTGAAGCCCGCGTGGGGCTTTCAGATGGCTCCTACGTGCTGAGAGACGAAGCTGGCTTCAAACTGCCCGCGCAGGTTCACGGCGGCGTCCTTTCGTTCGTCACCCCCTTCCTCAGGAGGGGTGAGATCAGAACCCTTGAGGTGATCGACGAGGTACCCGACTCCACGCTCGAACTGAGGGATACTGGAAGCGAGGTGGTTGTTGCGAGGAGGGGCTTCCAACTGGCTGCTTACAAGTATTCAGGCGGGAGGATGCCGTACGTCTACCCTCTCAACGTGCCCGAAGGCGTGAGCTTGACGGAGGACTCGCCGCGAGACCATCCACACCATCACTCCCTCTGGACCGCGCACGGCGATGTGAACGGGGTGGACTTCTGGGCGGGCGACGGCAGGATCAGGCACTTACGCTTCAAGCGCTTGACAGCTGGCCCCGCTTACGCGGAGATCGTGGCTGAGAACTCGTGGGAGGCAGAGGGGGGTAGGCTGTTGGTGGAGGAGAGGAGAATCCGATTCTGGAATGTCCCGAGCGGAGAGTGGCTGATCGACTACGAGGTCGTCCTGCAGCCCGAAGGCGAGGTAGTGCTAGGTGACACGAAGGAGGCTGGAATGGTCTCGCTCCGCGTTGCAAGTTCAATGACGGTACTCAAAGGTGGCAGGCTGACGAACAGCTGGGGCGGCGTGAACGAAAGGGAGGTCTGGGGTAAAAGAGCGGAGTGGTGCGACTACAGCGGCCCCCTTGCGGGCTCGGTGTGGGGTGTAGCGGTCTTCGACCACCCGACGAACCCGAGGCACCCAACCTACTGGCACGCGCGCGACTACGGTTTGATGACCGCCAATGTCTTCGGGATCTCCCACTTCACCGGGAGGAGGGAGGGCGAAATGAGGCTTGCTTCGCCCACGCGCTTCCTCTACCGCCTGCATGTGCACAGGGGTTGGGTTTGCGAGGCGCATGTTGGGCTCAGGTACCTCAACTGGCTCTACCCGCCCACTGTCGAGCCTGCTTAACCGGTGGTAAGAGCTAGCGGTTGACCCGCGCGGCGTTACACGTTTTTACCGGCGGCTGTACGAGTGCTCGATAGCATGAAGGTAGTTGTAAGCCTCGATGGCGCGTGGAAGCTGAAGTGGTTCGAGTTCGGCCGTAGCGAGGGGCAGTTCTCGAAGGACTACGACGACAGCTGGTGGCTCGACGCGAAGGTGCCCGGCGAGGTTCACGAGGAGCTGCTCAAGCGGGGGTTGATCGAGGACCCGTTCTACGCCAGCAACTGCGACAGGAGGGAGTGGGTGGAGAGGGTCGACTGGTGGTACCGCAAGCGATTCTTCGTTCCGAAGGAGCTTCAGGGCAAGAGGGTCGAGCTGGTCTTCGAGGGGCTCGACACCTTCGCGACGGTTTGGCTGAACGGGGTGAGGGTCGCGGAGTCGGAGGACATGTTCCTGCCGCTGCGGGTCGATGTCTCCGACAAGCTGGAGTACGGCGGCTGGAACGTGATCGCAGTCCGCTTGGGCGCACCCTGGTACGAGACTTTGAGGAGGGCTGGCGGCTTCAGCGAGCGGACGGTCAACTGGAACGGGAGCTACGCCCGCCTCTACGCGAGGAAGGCGCAGTACCAGTACGGCTGGGATTGGGCGGTCAAGCTTCTGACGGTCGGCATCTGGCGGAGCGTGAGGCTGGAGGCCTACGACAAGGCCGTCATCAGGGACGCGTTCGTGTGGACGCGAGAGCTTCGCGACGGGAGGGCGATTCTGGAGGTGTGGGTGGATGTCGAGTCGCTGGCCGAGTTCGCGGGCGAGCTGGTGCTTGAGGCGAGGTGCGGCGACTCCCTGATCAGCGCGAAGTGGCCCGTGCGCGTCGCGAAGGGTTGGAACGAGTTTAGGTACCAATTGGAGGTTGAAAACCCGAAGCTATGGTGGCCTCGCGGCTACGGCCCCCAGAACCTCTACGAGGCTAGAGTGGCTCTGCTCGTTGACGGCGAGCGGGAGGACGAGCGTAGCTTCCGCTTTGGGATCCGGACGGTGGAGCACGTGACGCACGCCCCCATCACCCCAAACGGCAGGGTCTTCTTCTTCAGGATCAACGGCGTCCCCGTCTTCCTCAAGGGCGCCAACTGGATCCCGGCGGACTTGCTCATCTCGAGGATCACGCGCGAGAGGTACAGGGAGCTGCTGGAGCTGGCAGTCGAAGGGAATCACAACGCCCTAAGGGTGTGGGGCGGGGGCCTCGTGGAGTACGACGACTTCTACGACCTGTGCGACGAGCTCGGCATCCTACTCTGGCACGACTTCCAGTTCGCCTGCGGCCACTACCCGGAGGACGAGAAGTTCCTCGCGCTGGTGGAGAAGGAGCTGGAGGCAACCGTGAGGAGGCTGCGCAACCACCCGTCGATAATCCTCTGGTGCGGGAACAACGAGGACGAGGTTCTGGAGTTCTTCAGCGGCTTCGGAGTCTACAGGCACAGGAAGGACTTCGAAGTGGCCCCCAGGGTGGTGTCCAAGCTCGACCCGTCCAGGCCCTACTGGCCATCGAGCCCGTGGGGGGATGCCGGCCCGACCGACTCCTCGACGGGTGACGCGCACAACTGGCTCGTTTGGCACGGGATGGTGCCGATCGAGGACTACCTGAAGGACGAGTCGCGCTTCCTGAGCGAGTTCGGGATGCAGGCTGCCCCGCACGTGAACAGCTTGAGGAGGTTCCTGCCTCCGGAGAAGCTCTGGCCGATTAACGAGCTGTGGGTCTACCACTACCACGTGCCGGACAAGATGATCCCCTACCTGAGGGACTTCGGGGACCCGAGGTGGCTGCTGGAGTACGTCTTCCTGACGCAGCTGGTTCAGGCGGAGGCCTTGAGGACGGCGATCGAGCACGCGAGGCGGAGGAAGTTCGCCTGCGGCGGAGCCCTCTACTGGAGCTTTAACGCGCCCTGGCCCAACATGTGCTGGGAGACCGTCGACTACTACGGGAGGCCGAAGATGGGCTTCTACGCCGCGAAGAGGGCTTTCGCGCCCGTGCTCGTCTCCCCCCTCAAGTCGGGTGAAGCGATCGACGTGTACGTGGTCAACGACCTTCTAACGAAGGTTTCCGGCACGCTCACCGTGCGCGTTGTAAACGTCGGAGAGCACAGAGTCGTGAAGGAGCTCAGGCTGCCGGTCAGCGTCGAAGCCAACGCTTCGAGCGTTGTAGCAAGGCTCCACGCAGGCGAGCTGGTAGGAGACCCTGCGCGCGAGGTGGTGCACTTCACGCTCGAGCACGAGGGCGGGTCAAGCCGGAACGTGCTGCTCCTCGCCAGACCGCGGGAGGTAAGCTTCGCCCCCACGGAGCTGGAGCTGAGCGTCAAATCGGTTGAGCGCGGGGAGGGCTACGTAATCGTCGAGGCTGAGGTGTCGAGCAGGGGCTACGCCAGGCTCGCGCACGTTGATGTGGTCGAGGACTACGTGGCGATAGCCGACGACAACTACTTCGACCTTCTACCCGGAGAGAAACGGACGGTTAAGCTGAGAGTGAAGGGCGCAGACAAGAGCTTCACCCTGCTGGCTGCAGCTCAAAACGCGAGAGCCGTCATGAAAGTCGTGGATCCACCCCCGCTTTAGAATAAAATCCTTGGAAATGTTTTTCTTCTTTTAGTAGCGAGAGTTCAACGGTCTCGACAGGTTCAAAAAGTATTAGGCATGATGGATTGCCGTTTTCAGGCTGGGTTGGCTGCTCCTGTCAGCGTAGTTGAATGTGTAGAACCTGGGCTTCAGGGCTTTGACGATGTGCTCGAACGCTTTGAAGGGGTCGCTCTGCTCGCCGCACGTATAGACGTCGACGGTCGCGTACCGGTACTCGATCCACGTGTGGACGGCGATGTGGCTCTCAACGACGAGCGCGATTACGGAGATCCCTCCCTTATCGCCTCCGAAGCTGTAGGATCTGAGATCCCACACCCTCATTTTCCCGAGCTGAGCGGCCTCGAGCACAACCTTCTTCAGCTTCTCCTCGTCCGCGGCGACCGATAGGTCCACATCGTACAGGTTCCCGTACACGTGCTTCCCAACTACCCCATCTCTACGCTCCTCACTGTCCATCTCTTTCAACCTACGGGGGCTTCGCTACACTTCAGGGGGTTTAAGAACCTTATCCTTTTTATAAGAGCCGAAAGCAAGGGCATTGTGGAAAGGAGGATCCGTGTAACCGTATGGGGTGAGTTTATACAGGAGAGGACGGAGGAGGCGGTTGCACGCGTCTACCCCCGGGGTATTCACGAGGCGATCGCGGAGCACCTAAGGCAGATGCCCGACCTGATCGTCAGGACGGCCACGCTCGAGCAGCCGGAGCACGGGCTCAGCGATGAAGTCCTCCGGGAAACGGACGTGCTGGTCTGGTGGGGTCACGTGGCTCACGATAAGGTGAAGGACGAAGTCGTCGAGAGGGTGTACAGAAGGGTTCTCGACGGGATGGGCCTGGTCGTCCTCCACTCAGCCCACTACTCGAAGATCTTCCGGCGGCTGATGGGGACCTCCTGCAGCTTGAAGTGGAGGGAGGCGGGCGAGAAGGAGCGGATCTGGGTTGTCGCACCCTGGCACCCGATCGCCGAGGGCCTGCCCGAGTACTTCGAGCTCGAGCACGAGGAGATGTACGGCGAGTACTTCGACATCCCGCCGCCGGACGAGCTCGTCTTCATCAGCTGGTTCGAGGGGGGTGAGGTCTTCCGAAGCGGCTGCTGCTTTTACCGCGGTAGGGGGCGGATCTTCTACTTCCGGCCGGGGCATGAGACGTACCCCACGTTCTACAACCCCCACGTCCGTAAAGTCATCTACAACGCCGTCAGGTGGGCAGCCCCCACGGGCGGCCCAGCTCCGCGCTACGGCAACGTTCAAGCGCTGGAGCCCATAGGGCGGAGTAGCCGCTAGCTTCTCTTCCTCACCTTCGCGAAGATCAGCGTAACTAGGATGGCTGCGAGAGCGCCCCAGGTGACTAGGATCAGGTTCGTCGGCTTGCTTAGGAATTCGAGAATTGGTGCCAGCGGGCTCTCTTCCACCCTCTCCGCCCCAACGGCGATCTTGGGCTCGGGCCAGACGAACGGCCTGACGAGAACCCAGTGAAAGACCGCCTTCTGCGTGAAGTTGTAGGCTCCGCCGCATTCCTGCCCCAGCGCGATGACCGTCTCGTTCGTTATCCCGAGGTTGGAGAGGTGTCCCAGCAGCTTGACGGGCCCCTCGTCCCTGAGCTGCCAAACCTCGTACCTCACGGCCTCCGGTGCTACACCGATGCGGAAGAGGAAAGTCTCGTTTGCGTTGAAAACGGGTGACGCGCCCCCCTCGTCCCAAGTTGTCACATCCCAGTAGTAGTTCGTGCTACCCGGTGGGCCGGCCAGCCTGTACCAGGTGAACCTGCCCATGCGCCCCTCCGTTTCGCCTGACACTCCCCAACCCCAAGCGTGGATGTAAGCACCACGCGCATCGGCTGGGTGCGCGGACTCGGTGCCGTACTCGCGCACGTCGAGGCAAGCGTCGTGGTCGAAGGCCGTCATCGGCGTGATGAGGGCCTCAACGGCCAGCGGCGGAGTGAAGGGCTGAGACACGATTTGCACGTACTGGTTGGGAGCCAGGTAAGTCCCCGAGATGAAGAGGCCTTTACCGTCTAACACTCCTCCTCTTATTGTGACGTTGTAGACCATCGGGGTTGCGAAGGGAGTCCAGAACCTCGTGTCGAGCGTTTTGAAGTCGTCGAAGAAGATGAAGACCTTCCGGGGGTCGTGGGCGCAGGGGCCGGGCGTGAGCGTGATCGTTATCTGGTCTCCCGGGGCGAGGTAGGGGATCCGCACGTACACGGCCACGCTCTTCGCCTGAAGAGTCTCCGGTGGAACCCAGATTGGCAGGTACATGCCCGCTGGGTCTACCGCGCACATCGAAGCAGGCTCAATCCCTTCAGCGAGCAGCTGCTCCCTCTCCACAGTGAAGAAGACGACGTAGCTCTCGATGGGGACCCCGGCGACATTCTTCACAGCGACGGGCAGCGGGAAGGCTAAGCTCGCTGAGAGAACGACTAGAGCCAACAAAGCGACGTTCCTCACACTATCCCCTAGCTTTAATCGATTCATGGCAGATAAAGATTTTCCTAAGATTTTAATAATGATTTTAGAGCAATCCCAGCTCAGAGGTTAGGGGCTCGGCAATCGCCGGGGCGATGGGGACCCTGCTTATCGGGCTAAGCACGGTATCCGTGCCTACGAGGTCGATCAAGCCGAGCTGCAAGAGCTTCTGATAGCCCCGACCGACGAGCAGCGGGTGGACGCACGTCACGAGAACCCCTTCGCAACCCAGCTCCCTGAGCACTCTGACGGCCTCGATAATCGTGCCACCGGTGCTGATGATGTCGTCCACTATGATCGCGGTCTTACCCTTCACGTTCGCTCCTCTAGCCTCGATCCTCACCTCCGTTGCTGAAAGCCTCTTCTTCTCCAGGACGGTGTACTCGGTGTTGAGGTCGCGGGCCATGATGGCGGCCCACTGTTCGGCCTCCTCATCGGGCCCTACGACGACGGAGCGGCTCAGGATGCCCGGGTGGTTGGCTTTCACGTACTTGGCCAGCTCCCTCACCCCCGTGAGGTTCCTGAACTTCGCCCCGAAGAGTGCTGTGGGGTCGGTGATCCTGTGCAGGTGCATATCGACCGTGTAGATGCTGTCGACGTTGATTGTGCGGAAGAGCTTCGCCACAGTGGTGATGCTGACCGCCTCCCCCGGCTTGAAGCGCTCATCCTGCCTCGCGTAGGACATGTACGGGATCACCGCGTGAACCTCCCTAGCCCCCAAGTCCCTCAAAGCGTCGAGCGTCAGCAGGGTCTCAACCAGCGCCTCGTTGGGGCCCCGCTGCAGGGAGTTGACGTAGATGACCCGCCTGCCGTCAACCTCGCTCAAGACTCTAACATACGTTTCACCGTCGGGGAACTTCTCCACCTCCACGCTGCCCAGCTCCGCACCCAGGATCCTCGCGAGCTGGATCGCGATGTGCTCCCCCTGGCTCCCCCCGATCACGATCGGTTTGCCGCTCATTGGCCCATACCCTACTCGGCCTCGTATATTACGCTTACTCCGAAGCAGATTTTACTTCCCCCCGCAGCCGAGGAAGTGTGGGCGAGGCTGCACCCTTCACTTTGGGCGGCGTCAAGGGCTTTGAGCGTGGTGCAAGCTTTGTAATACTCGACTGCGGAGGTCCCAAGTTGAGGATCGCTGCTGCAACCCCTGACATCGTGAGGGTGACGCTGGCGCCCGACGGCGTCTTCCGCGAGGACTCCTACGCTGTCGTGTGGAGGGGGGAGGCGCCGGTGGAGGTCGAGGACTCCGGCGAGGCGCTCGTGGTTAAAACCCAGAAGCTCGTTGTGAGAGTACATAAGGGGGCTGCGAGCCTCGAGGTTTACGACAGTGGGGGACGGTACATCTGCTCGACTCACACGCCTGCCGTGGCGTGGACCCCATCGCGGTGGGGAGGGCACGCTGTCAAGCTGTTCATGCGCCTCCACGTCGACGACCACTTCTACGGGTTGGGCGAGAAGGCCCTCCCCCTCGACCGCCGCCGGTACAGGGTGACGATGTGGAACACCGACGCCTTCGGCTACCGGGCGGGCACCGACCCGCTTTACATGAGCATCCCCTTCGTGATCGTCCTGAGGAGGGGGCTGGCCTACGGGGTTCTCTTCGACAACCCCTACAGGTCAACCTTCGACCTCGGCGCGACGTCTGAGGAGTTTTGGAGCTTCGAAGCGGAGGGCGGCCAGCTCGACTTCTACGTCATGCACGGGCCATCGATGAAGGAGGTCGTGGAGCGGTACACCCAGCTGACGGGGCGCATGCCGCTACCACCGCTCTGGGCTCTCGGACACCAGCAGTCGAGGTACAGCTACTACCCGCAGGAGCGCGTCATTGAGGTCGCTGAGCGCTACAGGAGGGAGGGCATCCCCTGCGACGCCATCTACCTGGACATCCATTACATGGACGGCTACCGGCTCTTCACCTGGGATCGGAAGCGGTTCCCCAACCCGAAGGAGATGGCGGAGAAATTGCACAGGATGGGCTTCAAGCTGGTCACGATCGTTGACGTGGGGATCAAGCTCGACCCCGGCTACGAGGCCTTCAGGGAGGGGGTGTTGAACGACTACTTCGTCAGGATGCCCAACGGCGACCTGTACGTCGGGCGCGTGTGGCCAGGCCTCTGCGCCTTCCCCGACTTCACCAGGGCGGAAGTGAGGGAGTGGTGGGGCAGCCTCCTCAAGGCTCTCGTCGAGCAGGGGGTGGATGGGATCTGGCTAGACATGAACGAGCCCTCCATCTTCGATGTCCCGACGAAGACGATGGACGTTGAAGCCCTCCACGCCGACGGCCCCCACGCGAAGGTGCACAACGTCTACGCTCTCCTCGAGGCCCAGGCCACGTACGAGGGGCTGCTCAAGCTGAAGCCCGGCATAAGGCCTTTCATCCTGACGCGGGCGGGCTTCGCCGGCATCCAGCGCTACGCGGCCAAGTGGACGGGCGACAACACGGCGGATTGGGAGCACCTTTGGCTGCAGATCCCGATGCTTCTGAGCCTCGGCCTCAGCGGCGTGCCATTCGTGGGGGCCGACGTGGGGGGCTTCTTCGGCAGGCCGACGCCCGAGCTGCTAGTCCGCTGGTACCAGGTGGCCGCCTTCACGCCGCTCTGCAGGAACCACCAGTGCATGGGCAGCTACGACCATGAACCCTGGTTCCACGGACCCACCGCTAGGGAGGCCATCAAAAGGGTCCTGGAGCTTAGGTACCGGCTGCTCCCCTACCTTTACTCCCTCTTCTACGAACACTACGCGAAGGGGTACCCGGTGATGCGACCCCTGGTCTTCGAGTACCAGGATGACGAGGAGGCGTACCAGCTGGACGACGAGTTCCTCGTCGGGCCCTTCCTCCTCGTGGCGCCCGTTCTGAAGGAGGGGGCGAGGAGCAGGGAGGTCTACCTGCCGTCTGGCGAGTGGTTCGATTTCTGGACGGATCGGGTTTACAGGGGGCCCGCACGGCTCGTCGTTGAAGCTCCGCTGGACAGGGTCCCGCTCTTCGTCAAGGCGGGGGCCGTGATCCCCATGTGGCCGCCGATGAACCACGTCGGCGAGAGGAAGCCCGACCCGCTCTTCCTTCACGTCTACGCCGGCAACGGGTCCTTCACGCTGTACGAGGATGACGGCGAAACGCTGGAGTACACGAAGGGGGCTTACGCTCTCACGAGGATCTCCGCTAGCCTCGCGGGGGAGCGCCTTTCCATCGAAGTGGGCAGAAGAGAGGGCAAGTACCAGCCTGAGCGGAAGCACGTGGTCATAGTCGTGCACGGGGCACGAGAAGTCGTTAAAGTGTTGAAGAACGGCGTGGAGTTACCCCATCTCGTCTCACCGGAGGAAGTGGGAGAGGGGGTGCTGGAGATCGACGGTAAGGTTTTCATTAAAGTTAGGGATGCTGTTGAAGGATGCAAGATCGATGTAATATTTAAATAAAATAAAAACAAAAAATAGAAACTTTTGTTACTTTCTTCTTCTCTTGAATACGATGAACGCTAGGATGAGGACGGCTACTACAGCTATTCCTGCGTAGACGATCATCATCAGCGGTGGTCCCCGGCCGGCTCTCGCTGCTCTAGCCTCCTCTAGATTCATCTGCGATATCAGGTAACCTTTGATTATATCAGCGCTTTCGCCCCTCTGCACCATGTCGGCTATCCCTCTGATGGAACGGACGGCCTCGCTCAGCTCATCTTGGCTCCTGTAGACTCTCATGTAGACGAGGAGTCTAACCAGGATGCCCGGCGTAAACTGAAGGTTGAAGAAGAGCCAGTTCCTCAGCGAGTATGTGTTTCCTCCCCACTGCCGGTTGTCCTCCACGTGTATGCTCATCCCGCTCGGCCAGGCTTCCCCGAACACGGCGAGGACGAGCCCCATATCCTCCGTGTAGGGGACTATCCAGCCGAAACCGTTGCCGAAGGAGCTGCCCTCGACTACCCACGTCCCCGGTATATGCTCCTCCCTCAGCTTAACGCTCACCTCCGTCCCGTTCATCAGTAGTATAGTGACTCTTTTGCCGGCAAAGAGCGATATCGGTAAATCTAGGTCCCACGACATTCCGGAGAAGTTGGAGGGGTTCCGGGCTGTGAGGTTCAACTCGAGCAGTAGCGAGTCTAGGCCGATCCAAGCGACCTGACTCCACGAAACGTCGGCGAAGGCGCACTGGAAGACCCCGTTAAAGCTCGCTTCAACGTCGCCGGCCTTAGCGCTCAATGAGATCCAGTTGTCCTGCAAGCTGCACGCATCAATCCACTGCCAGTTGGGGCCCCATGTTTTAAAGTGCCCCGTGCTTTTCGTGAATCCCTCATGGTTTATCTGCATGTGACCCTTCGTGCTGAAGACCACTTGCAGGTCGGCAACATTGTATTCGGGTTGGGCGAGAGCAAAGGGTAGCAACACTACCAGCAGGAGAGGCAGTAAAGCTGGCAACCTTCTTCGCATAATCTTGGTTTATCGCGTAACTATATAAACTTTTGGCAAACTTTATAAGTCACTTTTCATCAGGATTTCCCCTCCTTTTCCTGGCACGCGCTACCAGCACGGCAGCCGCTATGAGAAGTAGCCCGACGGTGATTTGGGGTAGGTAGTCCGCAAGCGATGGCGCACACGCGCGGCAGTCGGTGTGCACGTTTATCCTCTCGAGGTTTGGAGTGAAGTGCTTCTGCAGGAGCTTCTCAGCCTCCTTAGCCCCTAGTCTGCAGATCATCTCGACCTGTGTGCTCCACGTGTGGGTGTGCTGTAGCATCGTGTACTCGATGTGGATCACGTCGCTGTTCAGCGCCATGAAGAGGGAGAACGCGGCTGCGGCGCGGATGCCGGGATCCGGGCAGGCGCGTTTTACTTCTGCGTACTTCCTCCCGGCCTCGGCAATCATGCTCCACTGCGCCGCGTTCTCGGAGCGAGACGTCCAAACCCAGTCTCCTCCGGCCCAGCTGTTCGTCGGGATCCAGCTCAAAATGCGCCGGGGCTGAGCGCGCTGCAGGGCTTCTGAAAGCGTGGCTGCCTCCAGCACTGGCTCGCTCCCCGTAACGTAACCGTACAGCTTGTCGAGGAAGACGGCTTTCAAGCTGTTGCCGAAGAGCCAGTTCTCCCCGTCGGCAGCGATCACGACGACGCGGGCCTCGGGGTGCTCAAGCCTTCGGGACACTATCAGCGCCGCCACCCTCCTCGCGAGAGCGTCGGCCTCGGCGTGGTCCCGAGGGTTGATCCCGAAGCTGATGAAGTCGGAGATCTCGCTGTCCCTAAAGAAGACAGCTAGCTTGCTGCCTCCGCTTTCCAGCAGGTACGGCTCGTAGGGGGTCGCCACATCGCCTCGCGCGCTGCTTAGGTGGTAACGTGCATCTAGAACGGTGTACTGGATGCCGTGGCTGACTAGCATCGGTGTGAGCTTCATGGAGAAGAACATTTCGGGGATCCAGGCGCCCCGGGGGGTCGTATTGAAGGCGAGCTTCGTGACTGTCAACCCCCACTCGAGCTCCTCCTCGAGCGCCTCGAGCCCCCACTCGAACTTCTCCGCAACGTAGCCGGGTATGGGGTGGTTGAAGTAGCTGGTGAGAACCTCCATCCTGCCCCCAGCGGCCAGTGATCTCAAGCGTTCGAGCAGGGCTCGAACAACCGCGACTTCTCTGGAATCGGGGGGCACTTGAACCCTCCTCAATCCGTCGTAGTAGCCGAAGCGCAGAGCGTAGAGCCACTGCCAGAGGAGGCTTGGCGACCAGTTGATCGTGGCTCTCACTCGCGGGTGCTTCTCGAGCAGAGTAGCGTGGAGGCTGTAAGCCCCCTCGGGGTAGTAGGGTGCGAACTGGCTCTCGTAGACGTGGACGAAAGCCCAGGGGCCGTGGAACGTGCCGTCAGGCATGATGTTGACACCCTGATGGTTGTGCCAGACGAAGCACACGAGCAGCGGTTCGCCCCAAGCGTCGACCCTCACAACAGGGAGCGGCTCAACAACTCTCCCCAAAACCGCTGCTTCCGAGATGTTAGCCAGCACCTCCACAGCGTAAAGGCCCTCGGCCTCCGGAAGCGTTAGAGTGACGTTTACCTGGGGGGCGGCGGGCGTGGATACCCTGTATAGGGGTTCTGCGCCCCTCAGCAGCCTAACCGTGACGCTCCTCACATCCCGCATACCCTCCAGCAGCACGGTAACAGTGACCCGGGAGCCCGGTTCGCCGTACACTCTATCGATCAGCACCACTGGTTGCCGGCTCGATTCCTGCGGGCGACTGAAGGTTAGCACCGCCAGAGCGATGGGGAGGAGTAGGGCTAGCAGCCTGCTGAGGCTCACGGGCATCACCAGGGCTGCGCGGTCAAAACGAAACCCTCGTGCTCGAATGAGTACCTTCGAGCCATGTTCTCACCGAACTCCCCCTCGCCGTATGCTCGCTCAAGCTTCTTAAAGAATTTGAGCGTCAGCTCAGCGATATCCCTCCTCCTCAAGTCCGCTGTCTCGTGGACGATCCAGTCCTCCCACTTCTCGCTCCTCGCCAGCTTCTTGTAGCACTCAATTGACGCGCACAGCTTCCTCACCCCGTAGTCGCCCGGCCGGAGAGCCATCGGCGCGTGAGGGTCCATCGTGTAGGGGAAGGGGGGCACCACGTAGACGTTCCTGTACAACCTCATCAGCTTCAGCGCGTAGTCCATGTCCCTCTCCACGTCCTCCCTCGTGGTCCAAGGTAGCCCCACGAGGAAGTAGCCGTCGAGCAGCACGTCGTACCGCTGAGCCAGCGGTAGGAAGCCCTCGATGTCGGCCAGGCTGTAGGGCCTCCCCACCCCTTCTCTAGCCCGATCGTTCGTCGTCTCGATGGAGAGGCCCCAGCAGAGCCCCTCCTCGAAGGCTCTCAGGGCCTTCTTGATCAGCTCCTCCCGGGGCAGGTAGGTGAGGTCCCAGTAGGCGCCGGCATCGATGCCCCGCTTCGCGATCTCCTCCATCAGCTCTACAAAGTAGCGCTCACCCCAGATCAGGGGGTCGTGGCTCAGCTTGACCACCTTAATCCCGTACTCGCCGGCCAGGACGGCCACGTCGTCGGCCAAGCGCTTCGGGCTCCTCACGACCGGCTCCTCCCTGCCCATTGCTGCCCTGTAACCCTCCCTTCCCCCTCCGCAGTAGGCGCAGTTGAGCGGGCAGGAGCGGGCTACCGCGAGCCAGAAGGAGGGCTTCCTCGTTGGCGTGTAGCCGCTGGGGCTGCACTTGACGTACAACTGCCATCTCTCGTAGTTTTTCAAGCAGGTGAAGCTGTACCTCTCCAGGTCGTCGACCGGCTTGCGGAAGCCCGTGAAGCGGACCCGCCCACTATCCCTGTAGGCGACCCCTCTGATCCTCTCGGGCTCCAACCCCCTCGCCAGCTCGAGGAGGGTCTCCTCCCCCTCCCCCACTACCACCGCGTCGATGAAGCTGTAGCGCTCCAGGATTTCCCTCGCGAAGAAGGAGGAGGTAAACCCCCCTAGAACCACTTTGGTGTTAGGAAGCATGGCTCTCACGATCCTCGCGGTCTCGATGGCCCCGTGGGTGTGGACGAACCAGTGGAGGCTCACTGCGGCGATATCGGCGTCGTATCCCTTCAAGAGCTGGTGGACGTCAGCGTGGGGGTGGAGGATCCGTTCGAGAGCGAGGTTGACCAGTCTCACCTCCACTCCGTTGCGGGCGAGGTAGTCGGCGATCGTGAAGAGCCCCATCGGCATCATAGGGTACTCGGACTTCGGCCGCCTACTTCGAGCGAGTGGGGTGACGTCCGCGGGCGGGTGAATAAGCAGTATTCTATGCACGCAGATGCACCTTGCTCCCCGTTGCTTAGGCAATCGCTTAAAAGCATTATGGTAAAAGTTATAAAGGAAGGGAGAAAGGGAATATGTGGCAGGGCAAGCATCGACTGAGATAAGGGTTGAAGCTCAACGCGGTTTAACGCCCCGTGTCCTAATCCTGAGCCTGATAACGATCTTCGTCTTAACGCCCGTCAGCGCGATGATCTACTTCCTGACGGACAAGACCGGTCTGTACCAGTCGCTGATGATCCCCTACTTCTTCATAATACTCCTGAACTTTCTCGTTGGTAAGGTAAACCCGAGATGGAGGCTGACACCGCCGGAGCTAGCCATCCTTCTGCTACCGTTCTTCGCGATCATTGGGAAGGCCTACCTGCCGATAGGTGCGGGTTTCGAGGGTTTCGGCAGGTTCCAGATCAACACGGTGCACTTCCTGATCTACGCGACGAACAACATGCCGATGATGCCGGTCTTCCGCGAGCTGTTACCGAGTTACATCTGGCCGAAGGACCCGACCGTGATCGAGATGGCTTGGAGGGGTAAGCTGCCCGGCGAGGTTGTGAACTGGGGCGCCTGGACGGGCGCGATAATGTTCATCTGGCTATCGTCTCTGACGTGGCTCCTACTCGCGATCTTCATCGTTTTCGGCATAATCGGCTACCAGTGGGTTGAGGTTGAACGCTTGACCTTCCCCATGGCCATCCCAACCACCTACATCATCGTGCGCAGCCAGGAGAACGGCCGCACCCCGCTCTTCGACATGAAGGAGAGCGAGAGCAGGATCTTCTGGGTGGCCTTCATCGTCGGGCTGGTGATCGGTGGAGCACCGATCATGGCTGAGGTCATACCGGCGATCCCGGTGGGAGGGGCTTTCCAGTGGGGAGAGATGCCGATGGACTTCATGTTCATACCGGCTGTCTTCGGCCCGGGAGCCCACGCCCATGCCACCTTCATCATCCACCAGGCCATGCTCTTCCTACTCGTCCCCTTCGACGTCCTCTGGACGGGCTTCCTGATCTGGGTCATCTTCGGCTTAATCTACCAGCCGCTGGGCGTGAGGATGGGCTGGCTGCCCTACCAGCCAGGCGTAGAGACGTGGAGCAACTGGTGGTTCGGCTATAGGCCACCCTTCCCGTACAGCTTCTTCGCCACAGCCGGTCTAGCGACGGGTGTAGCACTCTACTCGCTTTGGGTTGCCAGGGACAGGATTAGGAGGCTGTTCTCGACGATCAGGGGCGCGGACATCATTGAGGACGGCCTTTCGCTGAGGCTGGTGGCTATGGGCCTGATCGGCTCAGCTCTCTTCTTCCTCATCTTCTGGGCGGCGGTCGGCGTGCCCTTCGTTGCCGCCATACTACTGCTACTCACATGGTTCATCTGGCAGATAGGCCACGCCAGGGTGATGGCTGAAGTCTGGTGGCACGACCCCTGCTACTGGGCCTACGTGTTCTACTGGCTCTACCCAGCGGGCGCCGGCTGGATGTGGGGCACAGAGATTCCTACGAGGAGCGCGGGCTGGCTGATGACAAACACGGCGATCACGATCCTGGGCGAGTGGACGCCCAGGCACTTCCCGATGAGCAGCGGCTTCTTCACGAACTACTACTACGTCGTTAGGAGGACCCGAACCAACCTGAAGGACGCCTTCATAATCTCCGTCATCACAGCCGTACTCTGCTCCCTCATCGCTACGATCGTTCCGCTCTGGCTGGCCAACCACATCGGCCTTTCCAAGTCGGCGCTCGTCGGCTACGCGAGCTACATAGCGGGCTACACCTCCGATAAGGGAATAACGTCGATGGGCGCCTTCACGATACCGAACGAGCACATCGCGGCTTGGACAGTGATCGGCATCCTGACGGCCCTTGCCCTCTACTTCATCAGAATGAGGTGGCCCGCCTTCATCATAAACCCGGTAGCCGCAATACCGGCCTTCTGGCTGATGGAGTTCATGTGGCTAGCCTCGCTAGTCGCTCTCGTCGTTAAGATCGTGCTCGTGAGAGCCTTAGGTGCAGCCCGCTTCGAGAGGTACGTGACCCCAATCGCAGCGGGAGTGGCGATCGGCTACGGAGCCCTAGTCATCGTCCCGATGTTCTTCCACATAGCGACTACGATTATACCGCGCTTCGCCGCGCTGTACGTACCGTAAGGATAAATAACTCTAGAAGGGAATTATTTATTTATTTATTTTTCCTTTTTTCCTTTTCCTCCTATTTCTTGTTCAGCATCTTCGATAGGGCGGTTGCTAGTCTCCATGAGAGATCGTAGCAGTTCACCAGTGGAAGGGCGATGGGTACTGTAAGGGTCTTAACGACCTGGACGCGCACTGCACCACCTCTCACGTCCACCGCGATACGCTCTGGCATAGCGCTACGCACTAGTTGCTCAAACTCCCCGGTGAGGAGGTTTTCTAGAGCCACTCTAAGATGAGCGTTCTCCTCGGCGATGAATCTGAGGCTCCACCTCTTCCTCAGGAGGCCCCTCTGCTCAATGATAACGCTACTCTCGAAGCCTGCTTCGCAGTCGGTGACGGCCGTGAAAATCCAGGCGAGCTCGGTCGATAATCTAGTGTACCGCTCTCTACTCACCCTCACTGCGACTTGCTGGCCGGGAGGTATCAGCAGGACGGAATCGCCCATCCTCTGCACGGCTTCGACGCGCGCAGGCCCGAGAAGCTTGACCAGTTGGTCTACGTTCATTAAATACTTGGTGAGACTAGGTTTAAAAAGATCAGGCCTTGAGGCTGCACGTGGGTGAGCCTCACAGCTCCCAGCTGCTTTCGGGTTTTACTTGGAGAGCCCTGCTAGTGCTGCTGTTAGGGGCCGCCATCGTCGTGCCAGCCTCGATATACCTCTCGATGCTCGCGGGCGGAACTCTCGCGGGAGCAGCCGCGTTCATCATAGCTGTGCTAGCAAGCCAGCTTGCCCTAACCTTCGGAGCACCACTAACTAAGCAGGAGCTCCTGATCATTTACGAGGCTTCCAGCGTCATCGCATCCGCTAACGCTGCCGGTATCGGCTTCTACTGGATCATCTTCAGGATGTTCTACGTGAAGAACCCGATCACCTGGGCCTACACGATCGACGGCGTCCCCATACCGCTCCGCGTCCCCAGCTGGCTCGCTCCCCCCTTGGGCTCCTCCGCCTACCTCGAGAGGACGCTCTTCCACCCCGACATACTCGCGCCAGCTCTCGTTTACATCTCCTTCACCGCTCTCTTCCTGATCGCGGAGCTAGCGATGCTGATGATCCTCTCCTTCACCTTTCTCGAGGTGGAGAGGCTCCCCTTCCCCTTCTCGAGGATCGATGCGATGCTCGTCGACACCCTCTCGGAGCGTAGGCCGGATCGGGTGAAGTTCTTCATGGCTGCGCTGACCTTCGGCGCCATCTACGGGCTCTTCGTCGTCGCCCTGCCGTACGTCGCCGGGATAGCCTTCATCCCGCTCCCCTGGCTCGACCTGACGCCGCTAACCGAGCCATACATGCCGGGAGCCCTGCTGGGAATCGCGACCGACTTGACGCCGTGGGCGGGTGGATTAGTCGTCCCCTTCGAGGCTGGCGTGGGCATCGTGCTGGGTTCGATGGCCACCTGGGGCTTCGGGAACTGGCTTGTTCGCGAGTACCTACCGGGAGTCTTCCCGGAGTGGGTCTCTGAGTACCGGCCCGGGATGGGGATAGCCTTGATATGGCAGCGCTCAATGTTCAGAGTCTGGTTCGCCCCCCAGATCGGCGTAGCGCTAGGCCTCTCACTCGTGATGATCGCCAGGTTCAGGAGGAGCATCGCGAAGGCCTTCGCCGCGCTGTCTCGGGCCATCAAGTCGCCGGCCGAGAGCAGGGGCTACCCGTCGATGATGATCCTGATCTCGATGTACCTGGCTGGTACCACGGGGTCCGCCCTGCTCCACTGGTACTTGACCGGTTTCCCGCTCTGGATCTCACTGCTCTACTCCGTTGCGCTCAGCCTCCTCATCGGGGTGGCATCGACGGCCGCCATCGGCGAGACGGGGTTCTCCATCTCCCTACCCTACCTCTGGCACACAATCGTCTACTTCTCCGACTACCGCGACTACCCGGGCTGGGTGATCATGCCGGTCCTAGCTGGTACACAGTCGCCCGGCTTAACCAACATGATGAGCGCTGCCTACTTAACCCAGACGAAGCCGATGGATCTCGTTAAGGCCATTGTAGTGGCGTTCATCGTCACGCAGGTACTCGGCGTCCTATCGCTCGACCTCTTCTGGAGGATCGCGCCAATACCCAGTAGCGCTTACCCGTTCACCCTCTTCGATTGGGCTAGGATCGCGATAGGCGACTCCCTCCTCGTCACGAGGAGCATAAGGATAGACCCTCTCGTCCTCCTAACCAGCGCGGGCGCGGGCGCCGGCGTAGTTGCCCTCCTAGAGGCGCTCAGGCTCTACGCGGGCGTGCCGATCTCGGGCCCCGGCTTCGTCGTCGGAGTAATGACGCTGACCCCCTACGCTGCATCAGTGTTTTTATCCTCTGCGCTCAGTAACCTCGTCCTCTCGAAGGTGTTCGGGAGGGAGAGGTGGATGGAGATGCGGTCGGTGGTCGCGGCCGGCATGATGGCGGGCTACGGCATCATCATAGGCTTATCGATAGCTGGCCTGTTCATCGCGAAGTCCTCCTGGCTCTGGCCGTGGTGAGAGCTGTGAACCGCGCGCGCCTCCCGCTTCTGGTCGCCCTCCTCGCATTACTCGGCGCCAGCCTACTAGCGAAGCCTGAAGCTGACTACGGGGCTTCAGTAGCTTCCCAGCTCGACTTCGCCCTCATTGAGGAGCACGCGCGCATCCTTTCAACGCTCGGGTCCAGAGTTGTCGGCTACCCCGGCTACCTCAGAGCCCTCGAGTACATAACGGGGAAGCTGAGGGAGATGGGCCTCGAACCTGAAGTGCAGACCTTCAAGGTGGTCACACCACTCGAGGAGGAGGTCTTCATTGAAGTCGGCGGTGCCCGCTACCCTCTACATCTGGTTTGGCCGAACGCGATGTTCATGGTTTCGTCGACGCCGCCCGAGGGGGTTGTAGGGCGCCTCGTCTACGTCGGCGGGGGTAGGGCTGAGGACATGAAGGGCAAGGAGATCAACGGTAGCATCGTGCTCATGGATTTCAACTCCTACGATAACTGGCTGAGGGCTGCGGATCTCGGCGCAAAGGTTGTGGTGCTGCTCGAGCCCGAGGATACGGACAGGTACGAAGCTCTCGCCAAGTTCGTCAGCGCACCCGTCAAGTTCACGAGGGTTTACGCCACCAGGGAGGTGGCCAGGGAGCTCCTGAAGCAGGAGGGTAAGGTGGCCAGGCTCGTCGTTAAAGCCAGGATGGCGGAGGTGGAGGCCTACAACATCATTGCCAGGATCAACGGTACGGCGAACCCGAGCGACGTAATCGTGATTGCGACGAACTACGATTCCTGGTCCGTCGTCCCCGCGGTCTCGACGGGCTACACCGAGGCGATGAACACGGCGTTCCTCCTGGAGCTCGCCCGAGCTCTAGCTAGTAACCCGCCCCGCTTCAGCGTGTGGATAGCATTCCTCTCAGGCTTCTACCAGGGGCTCGCGGGCCCCAGAGCCTTCGTGGAGAAGTACTTCTACTCGCCGGAGGTGCTCAGCGGGAGCCTCAGGGTCTGGCTGATGCTAGGGGTGCAGTTGAGCGACGAGTCCCCCAAGGTGTCGACGATGTTCGTCGGCCTGGGTTTAAGGTACGGGGCCGGCTCCTCCCAAGTGGCCGGGAAGTTCACCTGGATCAAGGGGAGGCTCTACGCGTACTCCCGCTCCCCGCAGCTGCTCGAGCTCGTCAGGCGGGCTCTGGGCGCGGAGGTGAAGCCCGAGGACATCTACGAGGACTACCTCGAGGCTTCGGGCTGGTGGGGTACTCAACAGGTCCCCTACATGCTGATCAGCGAGCCGGCCACCATGGCCGGTACCGCCTCGTTCACCTTCAAGACTGCCTACTACAGGGGCCTCCGGTGGGGCACCCCGCTCGACGACTCCAAGCACTTCAAGTCGAGCAACTTCAGGGCTCAAGCCCTTGTCACAGCCTACATGGTTGCCTCCCTGGCCTCCGAGGAATCGTGGGGGCTCAGCTGGGGCTCCCACTCGCCTCTACGCTTCGGCGTGAGGGTGGGAGTGATCGAGGGGTTCGTGGAGTTCCAGGGGGAGGTCGCTCAGCTAGACCCCTCCACGGGCTGGTACAGGCCCGTGCCCGGAGCCCTCGTGAGGGTGTACCCGGAGGGGCCCATGGGGACCTTCGCCTGGCCCTTCTCGGCCTACCTTACGTTCACCGACAGTGAAGGCCGATTCAGGGCGATCATAGGTCCGAGAGGGTCTACCCCAGCCTGGCTCTTCGACGCTTGGGTGGTCGACTGGGAGACCGGCGACGTAACTCACGCTTGCGATAGAGGGCCCCTTTACGGCCAGCAGGTGCTCAAATCCTCCCTGGCGCCGCTCTCCCCAGTAGAGGGCGCCGTAGTGCCGGTGTTCGAGGCACGCTCGCTGACTGTCTTCAGGGTTCTATCCCCGAGCACATTGAGGAGGCCGGTCCTGCTCGACCCCCGCCAACCCACCCAGCTCCTCCTCTCCACTAGCGTGCGGCTTGAGGTCTACGATTTCGACACTAAGGGCTACCCGTACTTCTACGGCTATTGGTATGACCCGTGGGGTTACCCGCTCGTCGTTTTCGGGGAGCCGGGCTCCAGGTTGATCGTGAGCCTCAGAGTGGGCATCGGGTGGCCTGAGCTGGTTCTAGTTAACGCGAGCCCCGGCTTGAGCGAGGGCTCCGGCTTCCTGATGAGCCGCAACGTGGTGCTCCTCGCCTCCTACCTGAGGATGGCCAGCGACATGCTCCTTCTGGCTGAAGGCAGGTACGCTAAGCTAGCGGAGAGGGGGGTGAGGAGCGTCAGCGCCGAGAGGCTCCTTACCAAGGCTAGGGATTACTTGCGGAAGGCCGCCGAGAGCCTGGAGGCGAGGGACTACCCGGCTTACGAGGCCAACGCGCTGGCCGCGCTAGCGTACGCCTCGAAAGCCTACAAGGACGAGGTGATGCCCCTCTACGACGATACCGGGAAGAGCGGTCTGGCGATGCTCGCGCTGCTGGTACCGGCTGCCTTCCTGCTAGAGAGGCTCCTGCTCCACGCCAGCGGGAGTAAGGCGAGGCTTCTGTCGCTCCTCACCACCGGCGCCGCTCTCACCGCCGTCTTCTACGTCGTTCACCCGGCCCTCTCGGTGATAACGAGCACGGCCATGAGCATGATGGGGGTCCTCCTAGTCCTCCTCTTCGCCATCGCGATTGTCGTGCTGGGCAGCGAAGCGGGCCGCGTCATCGAGGAGGAGGCTGAAAGGGCCATGGGTGTGCACAAGGTTGGGCGGGGCCACGCCGTGGTGGTGCTGCAGAGCCTGCCGGTGGCCATCGAGAACATGAGGAAGAGGCCCTTGCGGACGGCCTTAACCCTGGCCGCCCTCGTCGCGACGGTCGTGGCGGTTACATCGCTGACGTCCGTCACCTACTACACGGACGTCGTGTTCACAAGGGTTTTAGACGAGTCCCCGGCTAGCGCTCTCCTGGTCAAGAGGGGGTATGCCGTCCCCCTCTACGACGTCCTAGACGCACCCCTTCTAGCCTACCTTAGGGCCACGGCGCCGGGCTTTCGTCTATACCCGCGAGCCTGGAGTTACCCCTCCATGGGCCTGCGGCAGGGGTATTCAGCCCCGGTTTTCGGAGCAGGTCGCCTGGAAGCGGGTGCTAGGGTAGCCGCCCTGCTCGGCTTGTCCGGGGATGAGGTGGCAGAGAAGTTCTCCAGCATCATCGTTGAGGGCCTCACCTCCGAGGCCCTAAGCAACCTCTTCGATGAAGGGTTGAACGTCTGCCTGCTCCCGCGAAGCGCCGCAAGGGCCTTAGGGGTAAGCGTGGGCGACACCATCACCTTCGCAGGCTTCGATTTAGTCGTGGTGGGGATCTTCGACGACGCATCTGCTGGAGCGCTGCTCGATCTCGACGGAACTTCGCTGGCTCCGATCAGGCCTGACCACAACACGGTGATCGCCATGGAGCCCCCTGGTGCCCCGCCCAGCGTCCCCTCGAGCGCCAGCTGGAGCGAGATCATCGTAGTGCCCTTCTCCTTCGCGCTCAAGAGCGGCTACCTTGCCTCCGTCGAGCTCACCCCAACGGGGGAGGTCAGCGAGGCGGAGCTGACGGAGGTCGCCAAGGATGTTACGCTGGCTACCGAACTCAAAACCTACGTTGGGGTGAAGGGCGTTGGGGTGAGGAGCGGAGCTAGGGTCACCAGCTACCTGTTCCTGGGCTGGGAAATCATACCCATAGTGCTGACGATCGGAGCTCTCAACATGACGGTCACTCTGCTGGGCAGCCTGAAGGAGAGGGTGCGAGAAACCTACGTTTTCACCGCGGTAGGCTTGTCGCCGCTCGGTTCCGCGCTCATGTATATGACGGAGGCAGTCACGTACGCCGTCATAGCCGTTGTAGCCGGCTACGTGCTAGGCTTCGCCGCCAATAAGGCTCTCGCAGCTGCGGGCGTCCTCCCGGCCGAGTACGCTCTCAATTACGCTTCCGCATTCCTCGTCGTCGCCTTCGCTGTCCTGATCTTGGCTACGTTGGCAGCGTCGCTGTACCCCAGCCTGACGGCGGCCACGCTCATCACGCCATCTCTGGAGCGCCGGTGGAAGCCGTCGACGAGGCCGAGGGGCGACTCGTGGAGCATACCGATACCGGTGAGGTTCCCCAGCAGGGATGAGGCTCTGGGGGCGCTCTACTACGTCTACGAGTACTTCACGGGGATGGGGAAGGAGAGGCCGTACTTCATCGTTCGCGAAGCCCAACCTCCAACAACCAGTCAGCCGGCCGTGGTGATGACCGTGGCTCTCTCCCCCTACGAGCTGGGTGTGACGCAGGAGGCGCAAATCGCGCTGCTCGGCGACGATATCCGGAGGGTTTACACTATAATGCTCCAGCTGAAGAGGCTGACCGGCTCGAGGAGCGTGTGGGAGTCCAACAACTACTACTTCATCGACGAGGTGAGGAAGCAGGCGCTCATGTGGAGGGCTCTACCACCCGAAAAGAGGACTGAGTACGTGAGTAAAGCGAGAAGCTTGTAACCCCCGGCTTCTCCTACTCGCACCAGTACTTCAGCAGTTCCTTATGGGCTTCGAGAAGCAGCAGGGGGTCGCCCGGAGTCAGGGTGAAGTACAGCCCCCCCACTTCAAGCAGCCTTAGCCCCAGGTCCCGAGCCACTGCTGGAGCAAGCCGTTTCGCGCCGCGGCCGACGAACACGAGCTTCCCTTCGCGCAGTGAAACCACCTTAAGGTCGGGGGGAGGAAGGGTGTCTTCGATCTCGGTGCCCGCGGGGGGCGAGGAGCCGACTACGACTCGGCAGGCCGACCCCCTGAGGATCTTGAACGTGAGAGGGTGGAAACGCTTTACGCCCAGCTCCGCCATCGCATCGGCCTCGCTCAACCCAACCTGCTTCAGGGGATGCGCTGTAGGCACGAGGTCGGGGTCTGCGCTCATCAAGCAGGGGGTGTCCGTCACGAGGTACAGCTCACCGGCGTTGAGAGCCGCCGCCACAAGCGAGGCGGTGAGGTCTGAGGCGCCCCTACCCATCGTCGTCGTCCGCCCATCCCTAGTGGATCCCACGAACCCGGCAACGACGACCGCGTCGTACTTGGGCAGCAGCGGCTCGAGAGCCCGCCTAATGCCGGCGAAGCAGTCCTCCACTAGAGGCCTCGCCTCGCCAAATCGATCGTCGGTCACGATCCCGGCTTCACCGCCGTCGAGAGCGATCACCCGAGAGGCTAAGCCCTCAAGGGCGGCTGCCATCGTGTAGGCTGAAACCCGCTCCCCCGTCGCGAGGATCTCGTCGAGGAGCTGGCGCGAGGGGTGGTTCGAGTAGGCCTTGAAGGCTCTCGTGCAGCGGTCCACCCACTTCTCGAACCCCTTCGCCCCCACCTCCTCAGCCACGCTGACGATCGAGTCTAACGTCTCGTGGAGCATCCTCTCGTCTCGGGTTTCGGCGGCGTGCAGCAGAGCATCCGTCACGCCCCTCATGGCTGAAACCACGATTACGCGGGCACCGAGCTCGAGCGCCAGCTTCGCGTGCCTCGCGTAATCGCTCGCAGCTCTAAGCACTGAACCCCCCACCTTCACTACGCGCACGTCCGCGCGCTTCGCGCACCCCGTTTAAAAACTTTAAGCATTAATTACCCCTGCTCATTCCGCCCAAGATATTACTCATGTTCATATAAAAGGATTAAATGGTGAGCTCTCCTGCTCCCCGCGTGGATGCCAGGCTCCTCAGAGAGGTTCTCAAGCTGGCAGCTAACGGCCCCATCACCCTACCGCAGCTGGCGGAAAAGCTGGGTGTTGGTGTTGGCGAAGCTGAAGCATTGATAGGCGCGCTGCTCGCGCACAGCTACCTGAGGGAGGTGAAGCCCTCGGATTGCACCGCCTGCCCCCTTAAGGGGGTTTGCGCGGTCAACGTCACGAGGGGCGTGCGCGTCTTCGAGTTGACCGAAAAGGGCCGCAGGGTTATCGAGCGCGGAGCTTCACTTTGATCACGTCGCCTACGACGGAGACCTCGTACCCCTCGTCTCTCAGCATGTTCAGGGCCTCGATCACTTCGTCGTAGCTGTAGCCCTCCACCTCAAGCTCCGGTATGAGCACACGACCTACGCCTCCGAACACGTCCCTAGATGCGATGCTCAGGATGCGCGCGGCCAGCTCCTCAACCCTCCTTGCTCTCATACCTCTCCCACGGGAACACGGGGCAGGAGGTCATGAAGATAGCGTAGTAGTCGGGCACCTCAACCATTTCGCGCGACCTCACCACGAGCACGGCCGTCTTCACCTCGCCAGCCCCCTTAGAGATGAGCAGCTCCCGGGCGGCTTTCAGCGTCAGTCCCGTCCTGGCTACGTCGTCGACTACCAGGACTCGCTCACCGTTAAGCTGTGGGACGCTGTCGCGCAGCAGAAGGGGTTCCCCGTGGATTTCTCGTGGCGGCTTCTCGTCGCTGTACCTCCTGAACTCGACCTCGTACACGCGGTCGATGTTCAGCCTAGCTGCGATGATTAAGGCCGGGTAGATCCCGCCCCTCATTACGGCGACTATAGCGTCAATCCTTTCGCGCCGAACCTCCTCAGCCAGCGTTAGGGAGAGGCCGAGCACGTCCGACCACGTCAACTCAGCTGTTCGCATCTCAGCTCCTGCGCCCATGGCTAGCGCCAGACTTTAAGCTTACGAGGCTCGAAGGGCTTGTGCGAATCTACCTTGCGGCACCTATGAAGGGGGTGAGGGTGGCCCTCGAGACTGTCCGCGCAATCTACGCCGCGCTGAGGGAAATCGGATGCGAGGTTTTGACGCCTCACGTAATCGACGAGGTGCTCGACGTCGACAGGGGCTTGACGCCGGAGGAGGTGTACGAGAGGGACGTGAAGCTGCTCGAGGAGGCCGACGCTTTGGTGGCGGAGGTCAGCTACCCCAGCCTCGGCGTCGGCTTCGAGATAGCATACGCGCTCCTGAAGGGTAAGAGGGTCATCGCCCTCTGCCTAGAGTCGCGCCTCGCGGAAACTTCTGCGCTCATTCGTGGGATCCGCAGCCCGAACTTCAAGCTGATAACCTACAGCGGGGTTGAGGACGCGATCGGGAAGCTCCTCGACGAGCTACGCTGCAGTTAATAACCGGTGGTGGGACACCTGCTCGTGGCTAAGTGCGACTACTGCGGCGCGGAGATCGAGGGCCTACCCTTTAAGTGCAAGTACTGCGGCGGTGTGTTCTGCGTCCACCACCACCTGCCGGAGGAGCACGACTGCCCCGGCCTGTACAAGGCTCAGAGCCCCGATGCTATCGAACGTGGCCGGCCGATACTGAGCGCTCCGGTAGAGGCCGCGCCCCGCGTCCGAGCCCGCCCCTTCTTCTACAGCGGGGAGCTAAGAGACATCGCCATTGGGGTCGCCGCGGTCACCATCGCAGCTATGCCCAGCTACAGCCTCACGGGCCTCCTCTACGGTCTGCTGATAGCCCTACTCGCCTACCTCCCCCACGAGCTCGCACACAAGCTGGCCGCCGAGTACTTCGGAAACCCTGCCCGCTACGTGATTTGGCCCTGGGGCCTCCTCCTCACCCTCATCTCAGCGATCCCCTTCATGCCCATTGGGATCATCGTGCCGGGCTACGTGTTAATAGCCAGTCCGGGGCTCTCCGCCAGGGAAGAAGAGCTGATATCGGCGGCCGGCCCGCTCACGAACATCGCTGTGGCTACGCTCGCGCTGGTGGTGGCACCCCTGACCCCCATCGCGCGGAGGCTGGCTTACTTCAGCGCGATCGTAGCCGTGCTGAACCTGCTACCCTTCGGCCCCCTTGACGGGAGAAAAGTGCTTAGAGCGAACTTCTTAACGTGGCTGATCCTGTTCGGTGCGGCTACAGCACTCCTGTTGATCGCGCTCTAGAGGTGGCTCTTTACCCAGGAGAGGATTTCGCTCTCCACTTGCCTGCGCACGTGGTAGTCGTTGAAGACGTGCCCGCTCTTCACCTCTAGGAATTTCTTCTCCACTCTGAGCTTCTCGTAGAAGCGCTTAGCTTGGCTGATGGGGACCACCTCGTCGTCGGTCGCGTGGACGATGAGCGTAGGCGCTTTCACCTGCTCCGCTATATCCATCACGGTGAACCTGGCGTTCTCCATCGCGTTCTCCGCCCTCATCCTGAAGGGCCCCATGTACACGTAGCCTTCCTCCACCTTGAAGGGCACCCTACCGGTGAGCTCGGGCCAATCCAAGGCGGGGGAGAGGAGTACGAGGGCTGCAACATCGTCCCTGCCTGCCGACAGCTTGACTGCCACGCCGCCTCCCATGCTGAGGCCGATTACTGCGAATGATGAACTGTCAACCTTCTCGAGGCTCTTCACGTACTTGACCGCGTTCTCCGCATCCTCGACCGCCATCGAGATTCTAAACTCCTCGAAGGGTAGCGGTGAATCGCCGTGGCAGCGGTAGTCGAAGCGTAGCACCGCGTAGCCTGCGCTGCAGAGCACACGCGCCAGATCCGTGTACAAACGTCCAGCCTCGCTCTTATTACCCGTGAAACCGTGCAAGAGCAAGACCGGCTTCGGCTTGACGGTGGTTGATGGAAGGTGGAGTACACCGGCCAACTTCAAACCAGCGCTCGGAACCCACACGAGTTCCTCGCTCCCCACGCCGGCATCCCTCCCCATCTAGGTAAAAATGAGTATCGCTCTCTCCCGAGAGCCGTAGCGATTCCACGCGCGGATAGCTTCCGTCTTCCCGCAGATGATTGATCCCTATGAGCTGGAACTTCGGAGGCAGGCTCTCCTGATGATTGAAGCTGCAAAATGCCGGGCGCCTTAAAACGTAACCTGATCGGCTTCCCGCATGCATCGATCGAGTATTTCGTCAAAAGTCTAAATATAATCCTTATCTGGCATAAGAGTGGAGCCAGGCTATGGAAACGCTTCCCGCCTACAGGACTTTAGAGGAGCGTAGCCGACAGAGCAGGTTCCTCAACGATCCGCACGTGAAGAGGCTGGTGGAGCTGGCCCGCGATAGAAGCCTTTTTGAAAAATCCCCCGATTACCTAGCGAAGCTTAGGAGGGATCTGCTGAGGAGCTCGCTGGAGTTTTTCGCTCGGAACAGCGAGTTCTACGAGCGGCTGCTGAACGCGCAGGGCATCGACCCGAGGGCTGCTGAGGTTGAGGATCTCGCGAAGCTGGCTGTTCCATCCGACATGCTGAGAGGGGACGGTTTCTCTAGATTCCTGTTACCCAACAGGGATGAAGGAGGCTTCGTGTTTCGCTCGAGCGGCACGAGCGGGAAGGATCCGGTCAAGGTGTACAGGAGCCCGCTAGAGCTAGTCATGATGACGGTGGCCAACGCGAACCTCTTCGAGTACGTTTACGGCAGCGTTCTCGAGCCGAACAAAGGCTTAGCGCTCTTCCTGGCCGCTGAGGAGTTGAAGAATCACTTGAACTTCGTGGCTTTCGTTGACTTGGCCCTCCAATACAAGGGGATAAGGCTTCTCTACGGCATGGATCTAGTCCCGGACTCCAATGGGAGCCTGATGTGGAAGAGGCTCGTCCCGAACAGGGAGAGGATACTTCAGTTCATCAAGAGCAAAGACGAGCCCAAGCTCTTCTTCTCGGCTCCAGCGGGCGTCTACCTTATCACCCAGCAGTTCGCCGGCTTAAGCCTCTTCAAGAAGCTGCTCTTCAAGCTGCTCGCCGGTGCACCACCGATCGACCTGGGCAGGGGAGGCGTCGTGGTCACGGGCGGAGGATCGAAGGGCTTCCAGATTCCAGAGTACGATGTGATCGTTAAAGAGGCTAGGAAGATCTTTAGGGCTAGGGACGCGTCAACGAACGAGGAGGTTCCGGTCCCCTTCATGGACGTGCTCGGCATGACTGAAACGTTGACCGCGCTCCTCGATAAGTTCGGAGTGATGCACAAGATTCCACACCCGTTGCAGGAGGCCCTCCTTCTCGATCCGAAGACCTACAAGCTCATGGACGAGTTCAACAGGGATGGCCTCCTGGTGATCTTCGATCCGCTGGCCCTATCGTGGCTGGAGGTCTTCATCCCGGGCGACGTTGTGAGGCAGGTCCCCTCGGAGAGGTACTACGGCAGGGAGTTCATCTACGTAAGGAGACTCACGGCGGAGGAAGGATGGGACCTCCAGAGGGCTTGCGGAGGTACGTTGGAGGAGCTAATGTACAAGGGGGCTCCTACGCCATGAGCAGGAGCATCAAACCACTGTATCCTGGGATTGAGGGAGGGGATCTCGAGCTCGTAAGCGCCGCAGGCGCAAGCGTTCTCGAGCCCAAAGCCGATTGGCCGTCCTCCACCCTGCGTGCCGCGGTAGGGTTGCAATGGGAGCTTTCCAGCCTCCCCCTCGACGAGAGGTTGAAGGTCATCCAACTCCTCGGAGACTCTTGGAGGGAGAAGCTGGAAGAGGGCGGACTCCAGCGGTTAAAGGAGAATCTCGCGAAAGCCACGGGGTACAGCCCATCGCTGATAAAGCTCGAGATGCAGCTCGTGGGCGAAGTGCTCAACGCGAGTAATTTACGCAGGCTTCTCGACTCGACGGTCATCGGAGGGGCGAGAAGCCTGGAACAACCGGTAGAAGTCGCGCCCGGGGAGTACGTCAGGAACCTGCCAGCGGGCCCGGTCTTAATAGTAGGCTCCGGCAACTCCATCATACCACCGCTGATTCCAGCGACGATTTCGCTCGTTATCGGTAACTTCACAATCCTTCGACCATCCCTCGCCAACTTCGAGGCGGTGGGAGAGGTTTTCCGCGAGCTCGATCAGCTGCCCGCGGACAACCCCTTCAGGCGCGCGCTGCTCGTCAGCTACTTCACACACGAGAGCAAGAATCTCGCATACCTCCTCGAGAAAGCGCCGCTGGGCGTTGTGAACTTCTGGGGTGGAGAGCCGGCGAGAACCCGGTTGGCGCGCGCCGTTTCAGCGAACCCCCATAGGCCGCGCTTCCACGTGAATGGACCCATGACGGGTTTCGCCATCATCGACTCCTCCAACGCGACGCCCGAGGTAGCGGAGAGGCTCGCACTCGAAATGGTGCTGTACGACTAGCAGCTCTGCAGCAGCCCCACGCAAGCCGCGTTCTTGGGCTCCTTCTCGGAGCTAATGGAGTTCGCGAGCGTTCTGTGCGACGCTCTCGACAGGGTGGGCAGGGAATACCCTCTCAGCTTCGAGAGCATCCCCTACCCTCTGTTCGTGATGCGAAAGAGCCTGGAGCTGGCTGGCGCCCGGGTTTACGCGAGCAGCGATCCCGCTAACCCGTGGACTCTCGTGCTATCCGATAGGAGAACCTTAATGGACAGGGTGCCCCGCGATGCCCTTATCCCGCTTCACGCCAGGAGGCGGTTCCTCGAGCTGATCGCCGTCGAGACTCTCAGCGACGCCATCAGCCTTGTGAAGAGCCTCCCCGCGAACCCCGCTTACGCGGGCGTGGATAAGGTTCAGACTCTCGCCGTGGCGGTAAGCGAAGGCGCCCTCACGCAGATTATCAGTGCTCTACCCCTGCTGGGCGTCTACCGCGTCGTGCCGCTGGGAGAGAGCTACCTTCGAACCCCCGCCGAGCCGTACGACGGCTTCTACCTACCCTCCGTCTTCTCCTACACGGCGTACGTGAGGGTGAGGAGGAGTTGAGGGTCCTCGTCACGGGGGCTTCGGGCTTCCTCGGCGGCCACTTGGTCGAGGAGCTCGTCAAGCTCGGTTACAAGGTGAGAGCCTTCGTCCGGAAAACGAGTGACACGAGGCTCCTCAGGCAGCTCGAGGTTGAGGTCGTAACAGGCGACATCACAGACCCCTCAACCCTCCCTCCAGCGATGAGAGGGGTGGACTGTGTAGTGCACTTAGCGGCCTACTACACCTTTTTCGGGAGGAAGGAGCTCTACGAGCTCGTCAACGTTAAGGGCACGGAGTGGACAGCCCGCGCAGCCCTCGAGAGCGGTGTGCGGCGCTTCATATACTGCAGCAGCACGGAGGCGATAGGGCCCGTCAAGAACCCGCCAGGCGACGAGAACAGCGAGCTCAACCCCCAGTTCGAGTACGGGAGGTCGAAGGCTAGGGCTGAGAAAGTCGTCAAAAGCCTCTCCGCGGCAGGGTTGGAGTACACGATCATAAGACCGACGGGCATCTACGGTCCGAGGAACGTAGACGACGTCGCCTACTGGTTCCTGACGAGCTACGCGAGGGGGGGCTTAGCGAGCAGGATAGCGGTGGGCTCAGGGCAGAACCTCGTACAGTTCACCCACGTCAAGGATGTGGTTCAGGGGTTCATCCTCGCCATGGAAAAAGAGGTGGCTGTGAACCAGGTTTACATCATAGGCGAGGACAGGTGGTACACTTACAACCAGGTTTACCAGATTCTGCACGAGCTGTGCGGTAAGGGTCCCCCCAGCTTTAGGCTACCGCCGGTGCTCGCCAAGCTTCTACTGCTTCCGCTGGAGCTCTACGACACTTTGACGGGCGAAGGGAACATCATGCACCGCAGAGCCCTCGTCGACGCCGTCACGAGCGATAGGGCTTACAGCGTCGAGAAGGCTAAGAGAGAGCTGGGGTTCAAGCCGAGGTACGACCTACGTAGCGGTCTGAGGGAGACGCTGGACTGGTACAGGCTGCACGGCTACCTGGATTGAAAGAGCTCGCACGCAAAACGCGCCAACATGTTCCATATAAGCTAGGCTAGAGGTGTTCCTTAATCCACGCTAGGATCTCTTTCTCCACCTGCCTGCGCACATGGTAGTCGTTGAAGGTGTAGCCCCCCACGCTTAAGCCAACGAGAGCAAAGCGCGCAATGAGCTGTAGGCGTGCTTCTCCCCATCGAACCGTTGGTGTAAATAACGTTGCAGTACCGAGCGCAGGGTGCAAGGGCAGTCGAGCGCGTGGAACGCGTGGGAGAACCCCTCGAGAGCGCTTAGTACTTCTCAAGTGAGAGCCTGCAGCAGAACCTAAGCCCGGTTCCCTACAGGCGCCCCATTTCCCACTCTTCCCTAACCCAGCATTAGCAACACTTATTAGCTACTTTATGGTGGGAATTTGAGGGTGACATATGGGTAGTTATGTCACGGTGTCCACGAAGGTTAGAAGGGAGCTTAAGGAGGAGGCGGAGAGGCTGGGCATCAACGTATCTATGGTGCTGAGGAAGGCTCTCGAGGAGGAGGTGAGGAAGAGGCGGCAGCAGAAGCTACTCGAGAAGCTGGAGGCTTTCCGCGACGTCCTGGACAGGATCGAGGTGGAGGAGCTGGTTAGGCTGGTCCGCGAGGATCGCGAGAGGAGGTAGGCTTGCCGAAGTGCAAGTACCTCTTCGACGCTTCCTCGCTCGTCCATGCTCTGAAGCTCAAGCGCCTTGACCTCCTGAGCGAGGGCTGTATCCAGTGGCTTACGGTCTACGAGGTTTTGAACGCTGTCTGGAAGGAGGCGCACCTGCTGGGTAAGCTCGACAGGAAGAGGGCTGTTGAGTTTGTCGACGCTCTAGCCGAGTTCCTTGGTACTCTGAGCATCCTAGACCCGCGCGGCTGCGAGAAGGAGGCTGTCGAAACGGCGCTAGAGTTCGGTGTGACGGTGTACGATGCCTCATACGTGGTACTAGCCAGGAAGCACGGGCTAGTGCTCGTCACCGAAGATAGGGAGCTTAGAAGGAAGGTAGGCCGTGCAGTCGAGGTGGTAAGCCTGGAGGAGCTACTCGGGCAGGCCTACCGCGCGCGGTAGAAGCTCGAAGCAGAGGGCTAACGCTACGTGTTCGTAGATCCGCACGCCCCCTTCAACTCGAGTGGCACGGAGATCGTCGTTGGCGACGTCACGGATCTACTAACCCTCACCACCACGATGGGTGGAGGACTGCGTAGTGAATTTGGTGGTTTACTACACCCTCTTTCTGGAGGAAGGAGCTCTACGAGCTCGTCAACGTTAAGGGAACCGAGTGGACAGCCCGCGCAGCGGTCTGAGGGAGACGCTGGACTGGTACAGGCTGCACGGCTACCTTTGCGAGCTCTTTCAATCCAGCACGCTAAACTAGTAAAAATAAGGCCGCCTCGAGTAAACTGCTAGGCTAGAGGTGTTCCTTAATCCACGCTAGGATCTCTTTCTCCACCTGCCTGCGCACATGGTAGTCGTTGAAGACGTGCCCGCCCTTCACCTCCACAAACTTCTTCTTAACTTTCAGCGCCTCGAAAGACTGTTTCGCGCGGTCTAGGGGTACTGCCTCGTCGTCCACCGCGTGGATTTGTAGAGTGGGTGCGCGCACCCGCTCAGCCTGGTCGGGCGTCATGAGCATCCCCTCGAAGCCCTCCGGCCGCATCCTCAGAGCACCAAAGTACACGAACTCGCCCTCCTGCCTCCTCTCCAAGCGGCGCCTCTCGAAGGGCGCGAAGGGGCTTGTGGAGAGGAGGACTAGCGCCGCCACGTCGTCCCTATCCAAGGAGATTCGGGCTGCTATGAAGCCCCCCATACTCAAGCCGACGAGAGCGAAGCGCGACGCGTCCACCCCCTCGAGGCTCTTCACGTACTTGACCGCGTTCTCCGCATCTTCGACCGCCATCGAGATTCTGAACTCTTCGAAGGGTAGGGGGGAGTCGCCGTGGCAGCGGTAGTCGAAGCGTAGCACCGCGTAGCCTGCGCTGCAGAGCACACGCGCCAGATCCGTGTACAAACGTCCAGCCTCGCTCTTATTACCCGTAAAACCGTGCAAAAGCAAGACCGGCTTCGGCTTCTCAACGCCGCTCGGAAGGTGCAGGACACCAGCCAGATTGAAGCCAGCACTCGGAACCCAGACTAGCTTTTCACCGTTCACAGGAGCGGTTGCCAGAACTCGATAAAATGGTTACCGTTACTCCTGCGACGCGGATGCAGCTTCAAGGGATGTTAAACGGGGACGCGTTGGTCCGGCTACCGCTTCTCCTCTCCACCTTTCTGCTCCCTCTCACTCGGGGGTACGACGAAGATCTCGTCTCCCACGATCATGAAGGCGAGGCGGCGCTTCTCGATCCAAGGCTTTTCGCCGAGGTACTCCTTGAACGTGTCGTTGCTGAGGATAAGAGCCCCCTGCTTCTCCGCGATGCTGATGATGAAGGCGTCCGCAGAAGTCCTGGCTGGAGCCTCGTAGAGAACGCCCCGCGCGCGCAGGCTGTCCAGCGTGAACGGATCATCGATGTGGTGCTTCAGCGAGGCATCAACCACCACGAGAGGGGTGTAACCTTTCTCTCGAGCCCAGTTAACCGCCAAGAGGATGTTCCTCGCCCGCGGCCTCCCCAAGCTGTCGCGAGCAGCGTAAGCCACGTTCGAACCATCGATCACAACCACCCAGCCGGAGATCCCGGGCACCCCAGCTCCAGCGCCCAGCTTCGGCGCCTCGACTCTCGCGCGCCCCACCTCCTCCACCTGCGCTTCAACCCGGCGGGGTGCGAGCTCTGCAGACCTCAACCTCCCCTCCAGCAGCCTCAACTGATCCTCCAGCCTCGAAGCCCTCCTCGAGGCCCTCACCGCAACGGTTAGCGAGATCAGCGTGAGCAAGGCAAGTAAGGCTAGAGCCACCGGGAAGTACTCCAGCCTCATCCTAGAGATCAAGCTAGAAAATTCGTTTTTCAAGGCAGAAACATCTCTCTCTATGTTAGAGACTCTTCTCTCTATGTTGGAGACTCCGCTGGAAAGATCTCTTTCCAGCCTGTCGATTCTTACGGTAACGTTAGAGAGGCCCCGCTCCAGGCTGGAAACTTTTGTTGAAATGCTGGAGAGCTCCTCCCTCATGTTGCCCAGCACCACGGGAGTTAGCGGCTCACCCGCGTAGGCGTCCAGCGAAGTACCAACCGCTCTGATCATCAAGTTACCCCTAAGCTTCTCATACAGAATATTGCCGCCCACGATGCCAGCTAGGTAAGATCTTCCCGCCGGAGCATCTGTGTCGACGCGCATGTATGGGTGTATTGCACCTTCCTTTTCAAGTTGGATAACTATGAAAAACGGTGTGAAATTAATCATTAAGTCTGGTATATCTACCGTAAGCCATATATTTTGTTGGAGAAAAAGTTCCGCTCTATAAACGAAATATGTTCTTAGGTTAGGATCCCAGACCTCAATACGTAAGACCCCATTTCCCCATGCATCAAGGTATACTCTTATAGCCGTCAGAACCCAGGGAAGGCTAGGCGGTGTAAATTCGACCGCGTAGACAACCCCTCTCGTGAAGTCATAATAAGTATCTGGCTCCCCGTCATCGTACTTCAGCTCGATCGCGGGGTAGGCGGAAGACTCTAAGGTCGCGGACAGAATGAGGATAATTACTGCGAAGACAGGAAACGCGCGCGACTTGACCACGCTTTCAAGTGCTCGGGCTGAAAATAAAAACTTAGCTATCGATTCTACACTTTGATGTTTTTTAACTCTCTTCAATGGATGATGGAAACTGTTTAGGGGCTTTGGAGGCGCTCTGCCCCAACCTTCTTCTCCAGCTCCAGTACTGCTGCAGCACTGTAGAAGCGCGTGTAGACTCTGGCGAGGTTTGCGGGTTTGCGCTCGCTCAGCCACAGGTCGGCGTAGAGGCTCGCTAAGCCCAGGAAGTCCGCCACCGTTGCTCTACCCTCCACCTTCCGCAACCCGACCTCTAGGCAGCGCTTGATGAACTCCAAGTCGCGGGGCAGGCTGACCCTCCCGGCCATCTCGAGCGCCTTCCTCCACTCCTCGTACACCGGCAGGTTGTGCACCTCCTCAGTGGGTGAGAAGAGCACCCGCTTGATGAAGTTCGCTACCGCACCCTTACCGAAGCTCTTCCTCACCTCGAGGATTTCGCAAGGTTCACCGGTCAAGGCCAGCCACTTCTCCTCCCAGTTGCCGGAGCCTTCGGCGTACTCCATCGCCGCCAGGATGAGCGGGTAGAGGAAGGAGTAGAGGCACTCCTCCCCGTCGTCCCCCCACGCCGTGACCATGAACCCCTTGACCCCCTCCTCTCGGGCGGCCTGAAGGAAGTTTTTCACGTTGGTGAGGGCCGTCTCGAAGTCGGGGTAGTACTTGTTCCAGTTCCACAAGCCGGGGCAGGCGATCTGCTCGTAACCCCTCTCCTTGAAGAGCCTGATCTTCTCCCTGAAGTACTCGACGGTGCCGGGGGTGTAGTCCCAGTTGGCTATCAAGCACTCCCTCCACGCCGGGTTCTCCAGGATCGCCTTCCAGAGCTCCCTCTCCGTCTCCCGCAGGTACATTCCGGCGATCATGTCCCCCCAGATGATCGGGGTCTTGCCCTTCCCCTTGGCGATCTCGATGAGCCTGGAGTGGTGCTCCGCGTAGAGGCGCGGCCCCTCGAACTTGAGGAGCTTGTCGAGGCTCCTCCCCCTGCCCAGCGCCCACGTCTCGTCGCCCCCGATGTGGATGTACTTCGAATCGGTCTTGCTGGCCGCCTCCTCGAGCAACTCCTCTGCGAACCTCCTCGCCTCAGGGTCGCTGACGTTCAGGCAGCCCTCCTCGGGGCGATGCCACTCGCTGAACTTCCAGTACTTCGGCAGGGTTAGGATCCACTCCATGTGACCGCAAAGCTCGAGGGATGGGAAGACCTCGATCCCCAGCCTCTTCCCGTACTCGACGATCTCCCTCCACTCCTCGTTGGTGTACCTGCCCCTCTTGAAACCGATGTCGGGGTACTTGTCCCACGGGAAGAGGTCCTCAACGTAGATCGCGAGGTAGTTGTACTTGAGGAGGAAGAGCCACCTCAGCAGCTTCTTCAGCTCCCCCACGGTGGCAACGCCGCCGCGGGCGACGTCCAGGTGGAAGCCCCTGAAGCTGAAGCGGAGCTGCTCGTGCACTTCGACGTCTGGGATGCGGCAGCAACCCCCCTGCAGAACGAGCTGTATCAGGGTGGCCCGCCAGATGGCTGGATCCCCCCAAGCCTCGACGTACCCCTCCCTCACGTTGATCCCGCAGCCCGGTCTCTCAACGACTTTGATCTCCCACGATCCACGCGGTATACCAAACTCCTCCATCAGGAAACCGTCCATGTTCGAGAATCCATCGAACTCGAACCATCTACCCCTGTACTCCAGCTTCACCGGTTCGGGCACAACCAGAGGCTCCATCGCTCTGCTGAGGATAGGGTCCTACAAAACGGTTGCTCTCAGCGCAACGGCGGGCTCGGTGCGGTCAGGAGGAGAGTGTGAATGGGGTTGATCCTTGAGGGGCGGCTACTCCAGCCTCATGGCCCAGAGCAGACCCCCCATCAGGTGCTTCTGGAACCACTCCTGCCTCCACGTCCAAGTGAAGTGGCCGAAGGCGGTGTAGAAGACCCTGCCCCGACCGAAGTCGTGGCACCAGGCCAGCGCGTAGTCGTTGTCGGGCCTCGTCCCCTTGCTCAAGTCCACCGAGCTGTTGTCGAGGCTGATCAGCACGTTCGTCCTGCTCCTACTCCACTCCTTGAACGTGTAAACCTCCTCGAGCGTTTCGAAGGTTTGGGGCAGGTGCCTCGTCGACGGGTGGTTGGGGTTCTCCACCCTAGCCCTGATAACCTGCGTCCACGGGTGCGCGAGGAAGTAGCCGCCAAGCATTTCGCCGTACTCCTTGAACGCGTAGAAGGTGTCAGCGGCGTTGTGGACTCCCACGAAGCCACCCCCGCTCCTGACGAAGTCTATCAGCGCGCGTTTCTGCTCATCGCTGAGCGGCAGCTCCCCCGTCGTGAGGAAGACGATACCCGCGTACTCCCTCAACCGCTCAGGGTCGAGGTCGGCCGGCTCCTCCGTCGCGAAAACCTCGAACCTTCCGCTCCGCTCCCCCAGCTTGACTAGAACCTCAACCGCCGTAGGGATGTAGCTGTGCCTAAAACCCGCCGCATGCGTAAACACGAGTACCCTTCTCACGCGCAATCAGCGGCTCCTCCCGTAAAAATGCGTAACGCGCCCCACTTGGGAGGCTGATGGAGCTCATTCTATCGGCTTTTTAAGCTCGTACGGCTTCCAACCGAGCTTCTCGCGGAACTGGTTGATCAACTCGACCGACTTCAGCTTCTCCTCTTTCGGCATCTGCCTCGACTTCAGGACGCCCATGAATAGGGCGTAGAGCCTCGCGTTGATCGTAGCCTTCGAAACGCCGAACTGCAGGTCCTCCTCGAGCTCCCTCAAAATGCCGGCCACCTCCTCGCTGTGGGACAACCCCTTCGGACCGATGTCTTTGACGCTTCGGCCCAGGTAGAGGTGCCCCTTCTCGACCACTAGGGCTTTCCCGTCCTCGAAGGTGATCCTGCCCTTCGCTACACGGTCGTAAAAGGTCCAGGCCTCGTAGGCGTGCGGAGCTAGCTCCCTAAGCCTGATTAGGACGTAGCGGCGTATCTCATCCGTGCTCATGCCGTCGTACGCCCTCTGCTCGACCTCCCTGGCGATCTCCTGTGCAACCTCTACCGGTGCACCGGCCGCAACGCACGCCTCGTAAATTTTCTGAGGGTTGAAGTCCTCCAGTGCCCCACTCCTCTTCCTAACCCTTTTCGCCATACGTATACAGCGCGCGGGTGGTTAAAATGGAAAGCGGGCTATGCAGATATCAGCTCGTAGACCTTGTCCTCCAGCTTCTGGAACTCGGGGGAGCGCCTATCTCTCGGCCTGGGAAGGTCGACCTCGATGATCCCGCGGATCTTCGCTGGCCTCGGTGTGAGGATGACGACGCGGTCGGCCATGAAGATGGCCTCGTCGACGCTGTGGGTCACCATGATTATGGCCCGGACGGTTGTGACCTTTAGGGTCCAAAGGTCGAGGATCTCGGTCCTCAGCGACTCGGCGGTGAGCGGGTCGAGGTTGGAGAAGGGCTCGTCCATCAGCAGGATCTTCGGCTCTACGGCTAGCGCGCGGGCAATGTTCACCCTCTGCTTCATCCCCCCGCTCAGCTCCCTCGGGTAGAAGTCCTCGAAGGCCTGCAAACCGGTTAGGGAGAGGTACTTGTGCGCTCTCTCTCGTGCCTCCCTCCAGCTCATCCCGTTCGCCCTCAGCGGGAGAGCGACGTTGTCGAGGACCGTGAGCCAGGGGAGGAGCGTGGGGAACTGGAAGATGAAGCCCACCCTAGGCGTTTTATCGTGAATGACGATCCTCCCGCCGTCCGGCTTCTCGACGCCGGCAATGATCCTCAGGAGGGTTGTCTTCCCGCAACCCGAGGGGCCGAGGATCGCGATGAACTCCTCCCCCACCTCCAGGCTTATGCCATCGAGCACTTGGACTACGTTCCCACCCTGCCTGAACGATTTCCTGACGTCCTCGATTGAGAGCACGGGGATCACTCCACACCACCGCCGTACCGGCTCTCAACCCACTCGAAAACCCTCCTCCAAAAAGTCTTGTTCACCGCTACGATCACGAGAGAGAGGACGAGTGCAGAGAGCGCCACCCCGGCGTAGTCCCCGGCGTAGGCAGCCCTGTTGAGCGCTGCTCCAGCGCCACCCAGGTCGATGACACGGTCGCCCAGCTCCACGTACTCAGCCGCTACCGCGGAGTTCCACGCGCCGCCCCAGGCGCTGAGGGCTCCTGCCGCGAGGGAGGGCATGAGCATTGGAGCGAATATCATCCTCATGAACCACCAGCCCCGGATTCGGTAAACCTTTGCCATCTCGTCGAGCTCCCTCCTGATCGAGCTTACCCCGTAGATGAGCAGATTGAAGAAGAGGTACCACGCCGAACCCTGGAGGAAGACGATCGCAGAGACGATGTGGGGGCCGAGAGGGCTCCCCACAGCGATGCCAGCCAAGAGCGGCCACCAGATCACAGCGGGTATGGAGGCGAGAACTTCACCGGCGAGAATGACCAGCTGGCCAGTCCACGCGCTGGCGTAGACTGCGTACGCGGCCAGCAGCGAAATCGCTACGCCGAGCGATACGATGGCTGCCACTCGGGCGAGCGAGACCGGGATCCCGAGCACAACGTCGAATACGTCCGAAGGAACGCCATGTGCCGGAGCGCTCGAGGCCGAAGCGCCCGCTACCGCGTGCAGGAGTAGGGCGAGCAGCACTGCTGCAACCGCTAGGCCTGCGTAACGCGGCAGGCTCACCCCTACCCTCAGGCTCATGATCGCGCTGCTCAAAGCCGTCCAGAGCTTCGAGACGGCGCTGCGGACAACTGCGTACGCGGCCGGTACGCCGGGGAGCTGGTAGCCTAGGATCCCCGCGCAGGCGGGGTTCCAGAGGAGCAGGTAGGTGGCCAGTATGACGGCTATGAGCGTGGCTACGCCGGCCTGGAAGCTCAGGGCGTCCCCTCGCGCGAACGCCTCCATGATGAACGTCCCGAGCCCGAGCAGCCTGTGCTCCTCCTCACCCATCGAGATGACCTCGGAGGAGGTTAGGAAGAACCAGCCGCCGGCCCACGAAACCAGGCTGTTCGCGATCAGCGAGTTCCTCGCGGCTGGAACGCAGATGTAGAAGAACGTTGCCGCCCTCCCCAAGCCGTAGACCTTCGCCATCTCGAAGAGGCCCGGCTCAAGGCTCTTAACGGACGTGTAGACGCCGAAGATCATGTTCCAGACCTGGCTAGTGACGATGAGGAACACAGCTGCAGCCTCCTGCCCCAGCCCGGGGGGTAGGGTGGCCACGAAGAAGGCTAGAGCCGCGGGGAAGAAGCCGAGGATGGGGATCGACTGCAGCACGTCCAGGACCGGTAGGAGAACCCTTTCGACACCCCTGCTGCGCGCCATCCATACGCCCACGGTGAGGGAGATCAGCAGGGAGATCAAGTAGGCTAAGAACATCCTGAACGTGCTGAGCGCCGCGCACAGCAGCAGGTAGAGCACAGTCAGCGCCACATCGGCTTTCCAGCAACCTTTAAAAATGTCACCTATATTCAGGAGGCAAGGTGGTGGAGGGGGTGGATCAGGGCGATAGCAGTAGACGGGGGAGGCAAGTCCTCCCCCCTGACGTGACCCCCGATCACGTGTTGGGCCTCGTGGAGCTGCTTCACAGTCTAGGCAGCGGGATCGACTCCATGTACGTGGGTGATGCCATAAGCGAAGACGTGAGCATGCTCCCCCACGCGATCGACGTCGCGGAAGCTCTGGGCTTGATCGCGCAGAGGGAGGGCAACCTTGAACTCACCGATAGGGGGAGGCAGGTTGCTAGTGGCAACCCGAAGACCGTCAAGAGGCTCCTCCAGGAGGTGGTTCTCCGGCTCGAGCCCTTCAACGAGATCGTAGAGAAGTTGAGAGAGAAGAGCGAAATGCCAGTGGAGGAATTCGAAGAAATCCTCGAGAAAGTGTACCCAACCCAGCTGGAGCAGGCTAAGCATAACATCCTCGTGTGGGGAGCCTTCCTCGGGCTCTTCAAGATGAGCGAGGACGACGAGAGGATTGTAGCAATCCACATACCCAGAGCGAGGGAAACGCAGGGTAGGGCTAGAGGAGGCGAGCATCAGGCTTAAGGAGCCTCTTCAGTAGTCTAGACTTCCCGACAACGATGTCTACCCTCGTTTCCAACCTTCTGGCCAGCTCTGAGAGCGCGTGCTCGACGCTGTCGAGCTTGACGGGCGGCGAGGAGAGAGCGGCTCTCACGCTCTCCCTGATCTGCCACGAGCCGACGGGCGCGTAGTAGGCCGGCGTGACTTCCCTGATCGCGACGACCGTCGCTTGCCGCCCAACCCTGTGCAGGTGCTCGAGCACCGGAAGCCTTATCGCGTGGTAGCCGCCGTCCACCTCCGGGACCCTCGCCCTCCCGTCGTGGAGCTCGTAGTTGACGGCGATGTACGGCTCCCCCGCCTTCACCCAAACGCTACGGGGCAGCCAGATCTCGATCATCTCGAAGCTCCACGACCCCGGCGCCAGAACGATGGCGTAGCGGTTCCCGATGTACTCGCTGTAGTGCAGCACCAGATTCGGGTACTCGGGCATCCGCTTCACCTCGCGCAGGAGGAGGTCGCCCAGCATCTTATCGACGGCCGTTATAGCCCACCTGGTCGGCACGATCCTCCTGGCGGGCAGCTGACCGAGCAAGCCGAGGCTCAGCAGCCTAGTCAGGTAGTAGTTGTCGAAACCGGCCCTGTAGAGCTCCGCGACCGCCTCCCTCGCCTTGACACCGTAATCCTCGACCAGCTGGTCAACCTTTCTGGGCACAGCCGGGTTGCCGACGATTCTAATGTCCTCCAGCCAACCCCTAAGACCGGTCGGGGTGATCAAGCCGTCGAACGTCAGCCGAGGGCTCGGCGGCTTGACGAAACGGTACTCGGCGTCGACGGGCTTGACGGAGAGGGCGGCCTCCCTCGTCGCTTCGAGCAGCTTGTTCCCGCCGCGCGCCATCTTAACCCTGACTGTGAAGCTCGAGTAGACCGTCGAGGCCCGCAGCGCGATGATGTCCTCGAGGGTCAGCCTACCCCACCAGGCCCTGTAATCCTCGTAGCGCTTGGCGCCCTCACCGACCTCGGGGACAGCCACCGGGCCCAGCCTGACGCTCGGGTACCCAAACTCGCCGACGATGACGGAGGGCGGGGTAGCCCCGTCGAGCTCTCTCTTCGTGAGCATTGGGGATGCCTTCACGCTCTCGATGTAGCGCTTCAGGATGGGGCACACGGGCCTCCCGCAGAGCCTGGCCGCTCCTTTGCACCTCGCGCAGAGGGTCGCGTCGAGCTTCGAAGGCACCTGGGAAAGGTGGGGGCTAAGCTTTTATCTGCTGCGCTTGCGCACTTACTGTGGAAACGGTAGGGTACCACTACATAGTGGAGGCCTCCGGCTGCGATCCAGAGATACTTGGGAGCGTTGACAGGCTGAGAGAGCTCCTGACGAGGGCGGCCAAGAACGCAAGGATGGATGTGAAGGGGAGCTACTTCTTCAAGTTCACGCCGACGGGCGTCAGCGGCACCCTGATCGTCGCGATGTCCCACATCTCGATACACACTTGGCCGGAGCACGGGTACGCCGCGCTGGACGTCTACGTCTGCGGCACAGGCTCGGATCCGGAGAAAGCCGTCAACGAGATCCTGGCGGGCTTGGGCGCTAAGCACGCCCACATCACGGAGATCCAGAGGGGTTTGAAGGACAACGACGAGTACACACACGCGATCGTCACGTGGGAACTCTAGGGCACCCCTCTTTCTCTACTTTTTAGGGTGCAATTAACATCAAGATTCCTATAGCTACGAACAGTAGGCCAACAACCTTCTTGATGAGCGCTAGAGGCAGGCGCTTCGCGATCACTGAGCCCAACGCGGTGGCCATCGCCATCAGGGTGATGCCTGCCGCGGCGATTCCCAGGGCCACTTCGGCGAGCGAGCCCGTGGAAGCCGTTAACGCCACGGCGGTCAAGTTCGTTTTATCTCCCAGCTCGGCGAGGAACATGAGGCAGAAGCCCTTCGTGAAGCTGCAGTTTCCGAGGAACCTCTCCCCCTCCTTCTTGAGGAGTGTCAGGAGGCCCACGGCGGCGAAGAGGGCCCCCACAGCTGCTCTAAGCAGATAGGGATCGAAGCAGCCGCGGAGTAGCAAGCCCAGCGGTGCAGTTAGGAGGTTGGCCGCGATGAAGCCGGTTGAAGCGGCCAAGAACGCCGTGAAAGGCTTACCCCCCGCGGCCAGCGCGAAGCCGATCAGCTGGGTCTTGTCGCCCAGCTCCGCAATCAGCATGGCCGCGAAGGTCGCGGCGAAGACTTCGAGCCTCGGCACCGTTGCGTCGGTTCGGAAGCCCTTAAATACCTTAACCTCCAGCGAACCCCGTGACCCGACCTAAAATCGCCGTTCAACTGTTCTCGGTTCGCGAGGACTGCGCCCGCGATCTCCCCGGGACGCTGGAGGCCATCGCAAAGATGGGCTACGAAGGCGTCGAGTTCGCGGGCTACTACAACCGCACGGCCAGCGAGCTTCGCGAGCTACTGGAGAGGTTCGGCCTCGAGCCCGCTGGCACACATATCGGCATCGACGCGCTCCGCGAGGCTTCTCTCGACGAAACCATCAGTTTCCACAGGGAACTCGGAGTCAAGTACCTGATCGTCCCCTGGATCCCCGATGACATGCGGAACAGCCGGGAAGCGTGGCTGAGGACAGCCCGCTTCTTCAACCTGGTCGCTGAGCGGCTGAAGCGGGAGGGCATGTACACAGGCTACCACAACCACGTTGAGGAGTTCAAGCACTTCAACGGCGAAACCGGCTGGGAGATCTTCGCAAAAGCCACCCTCCCCGAGGTCGTCCTGCAGCTTGACGTCGGCAACGCGATGCACGGCGGTGTAACGATGGAGCAGGTGCTCGGCTTCATCAGGTCGTTCCCGGGGCGGACGAAGACGATACACTTGAAGGAGTTCTCGCGCAGGGATCGCCAAGCCATCCTCGGCGAGGGAGAGGTCAGGTGGGCCGACCTCCTGTCGGCCTGCATCAAGGTCGGCGGCACCGAGTGGTTCATCGTCGAGCAGGAGAGCTACAAGTACCCGCCGCTCAAGTGCGTCGAGCTCTGCCTCAAGAACCTGAAATCGATCCTAGAGACGGTCGCGTGAACCCTGGCTAAACCGCGTCAGGCCGCGCGGGCGGGCGGCTACAATAGCAGCTTTCTCCTCCTCAGCGCGATAACGAGTAGGCCGAGGGCTAGCGCCGCGGCCGCAGCCAGCAGCAAGCCCGGGCTGTAGACGGCTGGAACCCTGAGATGCGTCGAAGCCCTGCTCGCCCCGTAGCCAGGAGCCCCCTCGAAGACGGCCGACACCGTCCACTCCCCCTCGTCCAGCTCCAGTTCAACCGTGAAGGTCCCATCGGGTGACACCGTGACCCTGCGCTCCACCCTTCTACCCTCCGAGACCGCCTCGACGAGGATCGTCGCCCCCTCTACCGCGGGCTTGAGCACCCCCCGAACGAGCGCGCGGCCCTCGCTCCAGACAGCCTCGATCTCGAGCCGCGTTGGCACCTCGACGAGGGCCTCGACTGTGGCCGCCGCGTGCTCGAAAACCTCGTTCCCCGGCCAGAAGGCTGAAACCCTGTACCTACCCGGCTCAACCGCGGGTACCGTTAGGGCGAACGTGCCGTTCACCAACCGGACAGTGTAGGGTTTCGCGAGGCCCGAGGGCGCGGTGACGATCAGGGTTAGGTTGGTGTCCACGGGTGGGTTGAGCCGCCCCTCCAGGGCCAGCTCACCGCCCCTCTGGCTGGCTTGAAGTACGAGCTCGCTGGGCCTCTTGTCGACGTAGATGGTGAATCCCCTGCTCGACGGCGCGTAGCCCGGAAGGCCGGGGAAGGTGGCGTTGAGGGACCAGGCGCCCGCTTCATCGAGGTGCAGCTCCAACGTCCACTTGCCCTCTCGATCCGTTCGAGTTTCGAGCGAGACCGTCCTCCCGCTCGGCTTTCGCACGTGGAGCAGGATGGTTGCGTTCGCGAGGCCGGGGGTGAGGGAGCCGTTCAGCTTGAGAGTTTCGAGCGCAAGGGCCCGGCTGGGGTATCGCACCTCAACCTCCGTCCTCCTAACCCATGGGAGGGGCAGGGGCCTTAGGAAGCTCTTCACCCTGGCGATGCTGTCCCCCTCTCTCACAACCGCGTACTCCTCGTAGTAGAAGAGGGGTGTGGACGCGATCTCAGCCGCCCACCTCCGGAACTCCGCGATGTAGTCCTCCCGGCAGACGTCCCCAATCCTGACGGTCACGATCGTCTGCCAGGCCCAGGCGTCCGACGGGGCCGAGGTCCTGATCGCGTCGAGGGGGTCGCCGGTCGTGGCGTGGAACGTCAGGTCCACGGGGAGCCAGCCCCAAGGGGGGACGTAGACCTCAGCCCACGCGTGGCCGTAATCGATCCCGTAGAACGCGTAGTAGTAGTGGCCCTCCGGAGACCATATGACCCGCGCCTCCCTGTAGTTGAAGTCGGCCACTAGGGCGGTCTTCAGGTAGGCTGGCACCCCCAGCGAGCGGAGCATCAGGATCAGGAGGTTCGCCTGGTCGTCGCAATCACCCCTCCCCCTCCCGGCCTCCAGCCTTTCGGGGGGCAACGTCTCGTTCGGGTAGCGGGGCCCCTTCCCCACATCGTACTCCACCTTCCTCCAGATCCAATCCACGAGCTTGGCGACGATCGTGAGCACGCGTTCCTCTCCCCCCGCAATGGCCGATGCTGCTTCAGCCAGGTACCGCATCGAAGGGTGGTCGTAGCGCCAGGGGCCTGAGGGCGCGGTCAGCCAGGCCAAGTCCCTCGGAATCTCCGCGAGCCGCCCAGAGGCTTCGAAGCTCAGCTCGGGCGCCCTGAACCTCCGCACCTCCACGAGCGCCACGACCTCCAGCTCGGCCGTGGACTTCGGCGGCAGCTGTGCCGGGCAGGCGACCTCGAGGTAGCGGCTGCCGCAATCGCCGGCGATCATGCGGCTCCCGCACTCCAGCGGGCTGCCCCCAACCCTGACGGTGAAGTTGAGCAGCCGGGAGAACTGGTGGGTATCGTTGAGAGGGAGCTCAACGAGCAGGGGCGGCAGGGGGTGCGGGCTCGTGGAGTTGTTCGCCACGGTGAGCCTCACCCACAGGTAGACCCTAACGTCGTAGGGCGAAGCGAGAGCCACCGCGCCAGCCAGGGCGACGAGAGCCAGCAAGCCCGGGAGCCTCATCTTCCCCACCCTAGCAAAACCCGCATAGCTATAAGCGCTGCGATCGACCGAAGGGCTTCGAGCGGAAGGCGTTCGCTGGGGTTGGGCAGCCGATGCCCGCCTAGGCCGGCTTCTCAACCGAAACGACTCTACCGTCCTCGAACCTGACGATAGTGTCCGCGAGGCCCTCGAAGTCTCCCGGGATGTAGTGGGTCGCGATGAGGAACGTGGAGCCCGAGTCCTTCAGCTCGGCGATCAACTTGGTGACGCGGGCGATGGTGGGCCGGTCGATCAGCGTGAAGGGCTCGTCGAGCACGTAGAGCTCGGCTTCGGCGAGGAAGGCGGTGAGCAGCAGGACGCGCTTAGCCATTCCGCTCGAGTACGTCAGGATGCTCGAGCCCCAGTACCCGTCGACACCCAGCTCGGCGGCCAGTTTCTCCAGTCTGCCCTCGCCAACGCCCTTCATCGAGCAGAGCTCGCGCAGGAAGTCCCGGCCCGTCATCCACCAGGGGAGCGGAGCCCCCTCCATGGCGAAGGAAACTCTGGCGGCCAGCTGGGGCCACTGCCTCCATGGGTCGAGGTTGAGGACCCTGATCCGCCCGCTCGTCGCCCGAAGCATGCCGACGGCCAGCTTCAGGAAGGTGGTCTTCCCTGAGCCGTTTGGGCCCAGCAGCAGGTGCACGCCCCTCCCCAAGCTCAGGTTGACGTCCCTCAGCGCCCACGTGAAAGCGAAGCGCTTGCTCAAGCCCTCCGCGCGGACTACTTCCACCTCACCTCACCCCTCAGCTGCAGCGCAAAGGCTGCGCAGGCGTGCACCAGCGCGATCGCGAACCTGTCTCCGTACTGCTGGATCGCTGCGGCGGGGCCGAATGGCTGGAAGACCGTGAAGCTGATTGGTATCAGCATGAGAGGGCCGCCGAAGAGGGTCTCCATGAGGTACGCCTCGAGGAAGGCCCCTACGAGGAAGTACATCGGCCTCCCCACCACGAGAGCCCAGAAGGAGTAGAACGAGATGAGGTAGAGCGATAGGAAGGCGGCGGCAGCGTAGACCGCCACTGAAGCCGAGAGGAATTCGGCGAAGCGGGTGAGCATCCTGTAGTCCCAGACCACGGCCATGAAGACCTTGGAGGCGGCGAGCGGGGTTGACACGAGCAGTAGGCCCGCCGCGATCTTCGCCAGGTACACCGGCGCCCTACCCACCCCGAACGAGTGCCTGACGTACGAGAAGCCCTCGCCCTCCTCGAAGGAGAAGAGCACCGCCGATACGAGGGCGGCGTGAACCGCTGTGACGAGATGGTCGCCTAAGCCCCAAGCGGAAGTGATCAGGAAGAACCAAATTCCCCCCGGCGGCTCGGGGTAGTACTCTCCGATGATGGAGATCCTGAAGCGGTCGTACAGGTAGATGTAGGCGAAGAAGACGGCCGCCGAGATGGCCCAGACGTGGAAGAGGTTCAGGTACCAGTTGACGAGCCTAAGCCACCTAGTGGCGCTTCCAGACCGCATAGCCGGCCACCCCCGTCAGGAGCAGGCCCGCGAGAGCCGCGGGTGCGTAGGCTCGAACGTAGCCGCTCTTGTCACCTCTCGAGGCCACGACCTCAGCCCTGCACTCGCACCCCCCTCCCCCCTTAGATCCCACTCCAGCAGAATCTCGTGGACTCCGCCGAGCTCCGCGACGAAAAGGGGCGGGTGCAGAGCCTCGCCCTCCACCTCCCCGGAGTGCTCGTAAACTCGGCCGGTTGAAACGTGCCTCACGCGGAGCGTGTAGCTTCCCCCCGCGAGCCTGCACCCGCTCAGGAAGACCTGGATCAAGACGGTATCGTTTGCGTGCAGCAGCAATCTCAGGCTCACAACTGTCCGCACCCACTCGGGTTTCAGCTCGAAGAGCTCGAGATCGAAGCTGTGGATCTTGGAAGATACCAGGGGTTGAGCGGTCAAGGGGTTCGGGTTGACGGCGTCGTCGATGAAGATGAGGGGTACGAGCGCTAGGGCCAGAGCGACTACCAGCCCGAGCCTCATCCCCTCACCAGCCTCTTCCCCACCTGCAGCAGGACGATCAGAGCCGCGGACGCGACAACTGCGGCGTGGACGAGCGGGTCAACCCTGCCCACTCCCCCCAGCTTCATCTCTAGCCTGTGCAGCGAGGATTCGACGAGCTTCAGCGCGAGCGGCCCCCCCGAGAGGACGCGCCACCACGAGGCTCCGAAGTAGCTTGAAACGGGTGACGGCACATGATCCATGTGCATCCAGGGTATTTCGGGCAACCCCGGGATGGCTTCAAGCAGGACTCCGGTGACCCTGTCGTAGACGAGCGTCATCGAGAGCATGGGCGTTACCTCGTAGACGGCGCCGTACTCCACCAACCCGACCACCTCCACCAGCGGCGGAAGCCCGGAGTATCTTTGCTCGCGACGAACAGTCTTCAGCGTCCACGGCTTAAACTCCTTTACCACCTCGTAGGTGTCGTAGATGTAGCTGCTCACGACCGCGTGCGTGCCGTTGCCGAAGTCTACGAACCGGGAGCCGGGCGGCAAAAGCCGCTTAAACTCCTCCACAGTGATCCCCGGCGGGAGGCCGTAGGAGATTACGGCGTAGTATCTCGAGTAGAGGGAGGTGCCGACCGCGGTTCGCACCGAGCCCACCACCACCTTACCATCGTTCAGCACGTAGTCCCTGCCGGCCAACTGGGAGAAGTTCACGTACACTATCGTTGCAATTCCGTCAATGCCCTCGCGACCCTCACCCTCAATGGGCAGCCAGCCGGCCAGCACGACCGTCGAGTTCAACCCCAGCTCCCATCGACGGAGCTGGAAGATCCACTCGCCGAGCGGAGCACCCGTCTCGGCGTCACGGACGTCGCCGGTCACCGGATCCACGGTTACGGTGACGGGCCTGGTGAACGTTTTCGAGAGCCAGAAGACGTACTCTCCAATCTCCACCGGTTCGTCCGCCCAGCGGGTCAACCACTCGAAGTACTCGACGCTCCTCCTTCGGCAGGCGAGAGTAAAGTTTGCGAAAACGTAGCTTATGTTAGCGCGCGCATCGAACTTCTCCACCACAACCTCGAGCGAGTCGAAGCCGAGGAAGCACTCAGAGAACTCGAAGCGTCCAACCTTCACCAACACCTCTGTAACGACTCTGGGCGAAGCGTTAACGAGCCTGAACACTTCTCGTGCAATCCCCGCATAATGCGCGGCCAAGCTAGATCTTTCCCAAAACTCGAGCTCGACCGGCTGAACCACGTACCTCAACCTTACGATGGGGGGCGCGAAGGCCGAGTGAGCTGCGCAGAGTACGAGAGCGAGAGCCATGAAAGCAAAAAAACCTCATTCCGCTCCCAATTCCCTCGGGAATCAACCATATAAGCTTGCTCTATCCTTCGGTTCGCGAAACAGCGTAGTACCCGTACAGAAACGCTGCTACGCTCGTCTCCGCGCCATCGCACCAGCTCTTAACGTACGAGAAAACGTAGCCGCCAGCCGATCCCCGTTGATATACTTGGCTGTTTTCACCATATGGGCAGGCACTAAAGAATTTTATGATCCTTCCAGTCCTTCCAGAGTACGTTTCGAGGAAGGCCGTGTTAACAATGCATAAATTACAAGATTTAATACCACTGCTTACCCCCTTGGCGTAACCGGAGGAATTGTCGGGGTTTGTGCCCTCAATCTGCGCGCAAGCGGTTACGGCTGTTACGATTCTACTGGCTGATCGGCAGCAGGATATGGACAGCGCGTAGCTAGCCAGGAGGATGACAGCTAACGCGGTGGAAAGCAGGAGTGCCACCCTGAGGATTTTAATTCGCACAGTTACACTGCGCGTCCTTCCTCTTTTTTCGGTGTGCCCTGAAAGTTTCGCGATTCTTCTCTGCTGGCGTTGTGGGCTGCCTCCCGAGCGGGGTTGGGCTTTTAAGATTCCCAGAGTACTCGTTCATCGATGAGCGGCCCGGAGATGGTGAGGGCGCACATCTTCATTCGCGGTTTCGTGCAGGGGGTCGGCTTTAGGTGGTGGATGCAGCGGATGGCCCGCCGCATCGGCGTGAAGGGCTGGGTTCGCAACCTGCCGGATGGTCGAGTCGAGGCTGTGCTGGAGGGGCCTAGGGACAGGGTGGTGGAGCTGATCAAGCTGGCTAGGCGCGGCCCTTCGAGCGCGTGGGTGGAGGGCGTGGACGTCTACTGGGAGCCGTACAGGGGGGAGTTCGATGACTTCGACATCCGCTACTAGGCACAGGGTTCACCCGGCTTGGCTCCTCCTCATTGCTTGGCTAGCCTTCCTCGTCCTCCTGCTCGCAGCGACGGGTGTGAGACCCGCGCGCTACATCAAGGTGCACGACGGCAGGTACTGGACCTGGTACGCGCCGGAGCACGTATGGAGCCGCTACGGGGACGAGATCTCCAGGTTCTTCGATTACGCCGACAGGGTCTACGAGGCGCTGAGGGAAGACCTGGGAGTTGAGCCGCGCGAGAGGGTGTACCTGCTCGTGCACCCCGGCGGCGCCGGCTTCGCGGGCTTCGCGGTCGGTGACATAATGGAAATACGGGCGGTCACCGGCAGGCGCAGCCCCGGTATCGGCGTGGTCTACGACGCTTTCATCGGGGAGGCCTACGGGGTGCGCGGTTACTGGGCCTACGTCCTGATCGCGCACGAGGCGACGAACCTCTTCACCGGCGAGGGGGTTACCGGGGGCTGGCCGTGGGCGGATGGGACCGACATCTGGGGTCGCGGCAGCCCCTTCCCCTACGCCGTCGCGGTGCTCGTGACGAGGCAGCTCGGCCTGGAGCAGGTATCCTCAACCCACTACAGGATCCTCGACCCGCGAGATCGGCCCTACGTGGACCTCTTCATCAGGATCGTTGAGGAGAGGGGCTGGGGCGCGATCAGGAGGATGTTCCACCTGATGCTCGAGGACGGCGTCCGCCTTGACGCGCAGGGCCCCATCTCAAGCGAGCCGCTGAAGAGCCACTACGTCTTCCTCTACCTCAGCCTCGGCTACGGCAGCGACCTCGCAGAGGTGCTGGCGGAGCACGGCCTACCCGTGAACAGGACTCTGCTCGCGGAGCTCTCCGAAGCCTACGCGAACCGGTCGTGCGACCCCGAGGGCTGGCGGCTCGGGTACTACGAGAGGGTTTTGAAATGCGCTAGGGGTAACTGAAGCTTTCGCCGGGCTTCAGGACGACTACGCGGGTCCTGGTGACCTCCTCCACAATGCTCTTGAAACGCCCCGGGTCGGCCCTGATCAGGGGGAAGGTGTCGTAGTGCATGGGGACAGCCACTCTCGGCCTGATCAGCTGAACGGCCTTCACGGCCTCCCTCACACCCATCGTGAAGTGGCCGCCGATGGGGAGCAGCGCGATGTCGGGCTGGTAGAGCTCGCCGATGAGAGCCATGTCGCCGAACAGGCCGGTGTCGCCAGCATGGTAGATGCTCGCGTCCCCGCCGCGGACGACGACCCCCGTGGGGCACCCCCTCTCGCTGCTGTGGACGGCTGGCGTCAGAACCACCTCCAACCCCTCCACGGCTAGGGGCCCGCCCACGTTGCCTCCAACCGCCTTGACCCCCTCGCTCGCCAACCGCTCGGCCAGCTCGTAAACCGCCAGCACGACGGCTCCGGTGAGCTTGGCCAGTTCAACGGCGTTGCCCAGGTGGTCGCCGTGGTCGTGCGTGACGATGATGTAGTCGACCCTCCTCCCCCTGTAGTCGGACGGCTTGACGGGTGACAGGGGGTTCTCGAGCCAAGGGTCGATGAGGAGGGTCTTCGCGGAACCGTCAAGCCCCTTGATCTCGATCTCGAAGGCCGCGTGACCGAGGAACTTGACTCTGGCCACGCCACGGCGTGGGCGTGGAGGCTAAAAAGGTTTCAGTATGGGTTATCGTAGTCGACCAGGTTCAGCGGCTTCTCACCCCTCAGGTAGCGCGCAACGTTCTCGGCTGCGAACTCGAGGCAGCTCCTCCTCGCCGACCGGGTCCAGCCGGCCTTGTGGGGGGTGGCGATGACGTTGGGGAGCTTGTGGATTCCCAGCCTCGAGGGAGCCCCCTCGGCCGGCGGGTACAGCCACCAGACGTCTACCGCCGCCCCAGCGATCCAGCCCTCCGTTAAAGCCCTGTAGAGCGCCTCCTCATCTACGACGGGCCCCCTCCCGACGTTCACTAGGTAGGCTGTCGCCTTCATCGCTCTCAGAACTCTCTCGTTGATGAGCCCCCTCGTCTCGGGAGTCAACGGTAGCGCCACGACGAGGAAGTCTGCTTCGCCAGCTACGCGGGGGAGCTCCTCTGGCCCTACGACGAGATCGGCGAGCCCGTCGGGCTGCGGGCGCCTCTTGACGCCCACTACCCTCGCGCCCAGGCACTTGCACATCCTCGCCAGCTCCCTCCCGATCTCGCCGTAACCCACGATCACCACGTTTTTCCCCGCGAAATCCTCGAGGAACGTGGACTCGCTCCACGGAACCCAACCCCCCTCCCTAACGGTCAGGTGCATCTGCGCCACCCTCTTCGCGAGCGCCAGCATCAGGGCGAGAGCGTGCTCGGCGACGGCCCGGGCGTTGCAACCCTTCGCTGAAGCCAGGAGAATCCCCCTGCTTTTCAGCAGCTCCAGGTCGTAGCTGTCGACGCCGGCGGAGACCGCCTGCACGAACTTCAACCGCTCGGCTCCCGCAATGGCTTCGGGGGGTGGGTTCCCGACGGCGACTTCAGCGTCCTTCAGCTCCTCGACGATGCCTTCCCTCCCGGCCGCCGCCACGCGGGCTAGCCCTCCCAACCGGCTCCGGAAGAGCTCGAGCTCCCACTCGCGCGCGGCCCACGCTAGGACCACCTTTCGCATGACGCTAGCATAGGGCTCTCCCTTATAACCTTTCGAGGCCACGGCTCCGCAGGAAGGCGCGCCAGCGACGCTCGCTGTAGGCTGACAGAGCCTCGGGGTGCTCCCTGATGTACTCCCTCAGGGCTTCAAGGCTGAGAGCGTCGGCCTCCCGGTTCCCCTCGCGGGGGATCCAGACGTACCTCCGCCTCGGGAAGCGGGAGAGCAGCTCGACAGCCCTCCTGTAGAGGGGGGCGATGCGCGGGCTTCTCACTGCGTAGCGGCCCTGCAGCTGCCGTATGACGAGCTGGCTGTCGCCCTTGACGACGAGCTCGCTGCCCGCGCAGCCGTTGGCGATGAGCCACTCGAGCGCCCTGATGAGGGCGGTGTACTCCGCGACGTTGTTCGTCACGTCGTCGCCCTTGTAGCCGGCGCCCACGATCCCCTTGCCGGCCGCGATTCTCTCCCCATCCCTGTAGACTACGAAGCCGTACGCGGCGATCCCTCCCGGGTTGACCGGCTCGCAAAGCCCGTCGAAGTAGACGGTTATCATCGACGCGCCCCCCGCTCCTTGAGGAGCTCGATGAGCGCCAGCACGCGCTGGATCATCTCCTTGTTCGCGGCGAGCTCCTCCCGTATCTCGTCCACCTCGTTCGCCAGGGCGAAGATCGTGCTGTACACCTCCCTAACCCTGTTGCGCAGCTCGGCGGGCACGTGTCCCAGCGCCCTCATCTTATCCATCAGGGACTGAACCATGAGGAACTGCTGCTCGAGCTTCCCGGTCAAATCGGCTATCATCCGCTCCCTCTTCTCCACCTCCCTCAACAGTGCCTGCAACCTCTTCTCCACCAACTCGAGGATCGGCGGAGCCTCCATCGTGCTACGGCTACTCGAGGAGGACGGCATCGTCGACTTCACCGTCCCCGTCGGTGTCCACGCCCTCGACGACGTGGGCGACCGCGCTGTCGTCGTGCGCGTTCGGCTCGGCGAGGCGGGCTCCCTGCTTGAATAGGGCTGCGAAAGCGGCCTTCGTCCCCGGCAGGTGGACGCCGGCGATCAGGAGGACGCGCCCACTGCCGAAGGGGTTGTCGATGAGCTCGACGACGCCGTGGTTGTCGTCGCTGTACACCCTCCCGCTGCACCTGGAGACGAGGGCGAAGCCCCTCCTTTCGTCGAAGTACACGGGCAGGTGCTCGTTGAGCCGCGCTGCCAGCATGTTGGCCGCGGGCCCTCCCACCACGATGACGCCCCCCTTCGAGAGGTCGAGTCGGGGGTCGGTGTCCAGCGCGATCTCCAGCTCGACCGTGGAACCGTAGGATGCCCCGAGCGCGTAGGCGAGGCGGGCTGCCAGGTAGTGGTCGCGCCCCCTACCCCTGAAGGGGCCGTGGGGCTCCGGGCTTCCGAGCACCATCACGACCCGGTTGCCGTTTCGGAGGAGCTCCTCGAGGATGGGGGATGGCGAGGGCGCGGCCAACCCCAGCTCCCTCCTCCTCAGGAGGACGACGAAGCCGTCAGCGGCCAGGGAGTACCTCGTAGCGGTCGCCCCCCTCCGCCGCTCGACGCCCGCCTCGACTACGAGCCCGCACTCCTTCAGTTTGGCCATGTGGTAGTAGACGAGCTGCTCGTTGACGCCGAGCTCCCTGGCGACGTCCATGGGGAACTTCGGCTCGGCCGCCAAGCTCCTCAGGATCGCGAAGCGGGTTTCGTTTGAGAGTGCCTGCAGGGCCTCCGGGCCGTCGACCTGCCTCACGTAACCGACGAGCCTGCCGCTCGAGGGGTCCACTAGGGCGAGCAGATCATCCATCACTAAAACCCTCCTTTTTATGGTCAATAAATCCCTTTCTGCAACGCAGGCTGGAACCGGCGCAACCCGGTTGAACCCCCCGGATGACTTTCCCAGGAAAGGATAAGAGCGCGGCCGCGGGGCGCACTCGATGAGGATCGCGGTCTTCGAGGATGGCGCCGTCAGCAACCTCTCCCCTCTGACTCTCACGAGGGCGGTCTTCGACTTGAGGGTGGGCCGCTACACCCTCCTCGAGAGGGTGCAGATGAAGTTCGGCACAGCCGACCTTGCCCTTGTCAGGGGGTACCTGGCCGAGTACTACCGGGAGGTTCGTAAACTCGAAGTGGAGGTGGGGGACGCGGATGACGACGTCCTCCTCGTCAACCCGCGCTTCGTTCTCGACCCGCGCGCGATGGGTGCCCTCGAGAAGCTGTGCTCGGAGGGGAGGCGCTTCATCCTGCTCAGCGGCGCCGACGTTGTGGGGGCTCTCCTCCCGCGGCACGTCGGGCTGGAGCGCCTCCACGTCCCCGTGGATAGCTCCGATCTGGTGAGGAGCGTGAAGGGCAGGGTGGAGCCGCTCTACATCGAAGGATCCCCCATCGACTACCCCTGGCAGCTGGTCGAGCTCAACAGCCGAATCCTTCCCGACGACGCTGCTTGCGGAGGCGGGGTTCTCGGGGAGGTCGACGAGACCGTGAAGGTGCTTGGGAGGGGCGGGCTCGCCGTAGGGGAGGGCGCCGTTGTGGAGCCTTACGTCGTGCTCGACACGAGGAAGGGGCCGATCCTCATCGAGAGTGGGGCGGAGGTGAAGGCGCACGCGTACGTCGAGGGCCCCTGCGTCATAGGCCGGGGAACCGTGGTGATGCCGGGAGCCCGAGTGAGGGAGGGGTGCTCGATAGGCCCCGTCTGCAGGGTTGGTGGTGAGGTGGAGGAGTCGATCATCCACGGCTTCAGCAACAAGTACCACGACGGCTTCCTCGGCCACGCTTACGTCGGGGAGTGGGTCAACCTCGGCGCTTTGACGACAAACAGCGACCTGAAGAACACGTACGGGACGGTCAGGGTCGGCGTAGGGGCGCGGAGGTTGGATACGGGCCGGGTGAAGGTGGGGGCCTTCATCGCCGACTTCGTGAAGACCGCGATTGGGACGCTCATCTACACCGGAAAGCGGGTCGGCGTATCCAGCCACCTCCACGGCGTGGTCGTGGAGGACGTGCCCTCCTTCACGATCTACGCCAAATCGCTGGGCCAGGAACCGGTTGAGCTGAGGTTGGAGTCCGCGGTTGAAACGGCTAGGAGGATGATGGCGAGAAGGGGCGTTTCAATGCCGAAGGCGCTGGAGGCCCTGCTCGAGCGGGTCTTCGAGCTCACGAGATCAGAGAGAGCCGCTGCAGGCGTGAGGGCAGCGACCTTCCAGCTGGTCCGCCAGCCCGAGTGAGCTAGGGGGTCTCGAGCAGAACCCTCCCGCCAGCAGCATCGAGGTGGGCGTAGAACCTGTTTAGGACTCCTCTGCCTAGCAGGAGCCTCCTGAGGAGCGGGTGGGCCCACACCTTCACCAGCCCCAGGGGTTCGCCGCAGAGGTAGATTCGAGCCAGAGCCGCGCTCAACCTGACCGGGAGGAATCCGCCGTGCAGCGCGTATACCTCCTCGTCCACGGCGGTGTAGTCGAGCTCCAGCCTGCCCCAAACCTCCTCCGTTAGAAGGAGGGTGCCGTCGAAGCCCGTGTCGACGTAGAAGAGCTCCTCAACGCTCCTTCCCGTCACCGGGTTTTCCAGCCTCACTCTCACCGCCGGTGCCGGCGGCGACCGGGACCTGTCGTAGAAACCCTCACACCTCAAGCCCCCCGCCCCCAACCTCAACGAACTCGACCCGCCTCGCCCCCAGCGGCTTGATGAGGGAGTTCCTCAGGAGGCCGGCCTCGTACATGCTCCGCAGCTTCTCCACAGCCTCCTCCAGCGTCTCGCAGAGGAAGCTGACAGCACCGTCGTTGGCCACCACCAGGTAGCCCTTGTCCCTCCCCCCGGCCAGCCGGTTGGCGGCGGACCTGAGGGACTCACGTGCGTCCTTCGCGGGCTCGATGGGTGGGGGGGCTCTAAGCCACATCTCGAGGGCCTGGTTGACGGCCTGGGACACCGTTATCCCCAGCAGCGCTGCCCTCGCCTTGACCTCCGCGTAGAGCCTCTCATCAACTCCCCTGACGAAGACCCCTTTAGCCACGGGAGGATATCCTGATATCTGGATATTAAGCTTTCCGAGCGAAGCTCTCTTCAACCAGCCCGTGTTGGAGCCGGCGTGCTGCGGAGAGTCTCTGAGCTCGACTTGAGCGGCGAATGCCAGCGCCTCGGCGTCGACCTACCGAAGGTGCTAAGCGTCTACAACTTCCACTTCTGGTTCAACGGTAGTTCTGCGAAGATCGTCTTGAGCCTCGAGCCTCCCGCCGTCGCCTCCGTGGGGATCGACGGGCTTGCACGCGTGTACGCGGGGGAGGGCCTCGATCGGGCGGAGCTGGAGGAGAGGCTGGTCAGCGTGCTGGGGCTTCGCGAGGATCCAGCGGAGTTCTACCGGCTGGCAAGAAGCGACCCTCTGCTGGCGCCCTTCGCGAGCGAGTGGGCGGGGTGGAGGTTGAGGAGCACGGGCCTGTGGTGGGCGCTAGTCACAGCCGTCTGCCAGCAGAACGCCAGCTTCCGGCAGGGCTGGAGGATGCTGGCCAAGCTCGTGAACCGCTACGGGAGGGGGGTTGAGCTCGAGGGCGAGGGGTGGGTCCCGCTGCCGCCGAGCCCCCACGACGTCCTCTCCGACCCCAGCAAGCTCAGGGAGGCGGGGCTGGGCTACCGCGCCGACACGGTGGTGCGCATCGCCGAGCGCTTCGTGAGAGGAGAGGTGCCCGACGAGGGGGAGCTGGCCAGGATGGAGGCTGGCGAGGCCGAGCGATCGCTCAAGACGGTTAGGGGAGTGGGCAGCTACACGGCCAGGCTGGCGCTCGCTCTCAGCGCGAGGAGGTACGAGCTGCCGCCCATCGACAGGTGGGTGAGAGCGCTAGCGTCCCGAGCCTACGGGGTGAGCGGGGGCGAGGTGGAGTCCGCCTGGGTGAACAGGTGGGGCCGCTGGTCAGCGCTAGCCGTCGTCGCTCTGACGGTTGCGCTCGACGCCGCCCCCCTCAGGGAGGCCCTAGCCCGCCTCGAAGCCGGGCGCCTGCTACCCGAGCCGGGCAAGCTGAGCCCATCCACGCTCTGGTCCTTCGCACTATGCTAGGCGCGCTTGCGACCTGAAAGGTGACGCGCAGACTCCGGGAGGGTTCGAGCTCGCGGCCATCGAGCGCTACCATCAGCTCCGATGAATCGTCGATTCTCATGGGCACTTCAGCGGCGCGATCCACCCTAGAAAACTAATGATCAACTCCGATAAACTAGTCGTTGACTTCGATGGGGAAATCTTCCACCTTCAGCTTTCCCCCCCTTCTCCAGCCCCTGCGATGGTCTCTGCGGCCTTCCACATGGCGATGCTCAACAGTCGCTTAGCAGCGTTGCCCGGTTCGCGCAACGCTGCACGAACCTCCCTTACGCGGGAAACCAACCCGCTTCGAGGAGCCGCCGAACAGGACGGCGGCTGCAAAACCCTTTTCTACTTGTAGCAGAGGAAGCCCCCATGGCCCCGTTCGCGCTACTGCTGCCGTTCCTGCTCGCTCTGCTCCACATCTTTACCGAGGAAGGCTTCGGGGAGGAGTCGAGGCTTCAGGTTTGGCTTCACGCGTTCTACGCGAAGATCGAGCCCGGCGTCGTCTGGCTGATCGATAAGATGCTCAAGTCAAGGTTATTGAGCGGGACTAGGGTTGGCCGCGCGATCCTGAAGGCGATCGCCAAGATGCTCTGGTTCCTGCCGCACGGCGTCGTGATCGAGCACGAGGCGGCGCTGAGGCTCATCGACAGCCTGCCCGAGGACTCTCACATCGCCATCGGGCCGTGCCTGTGCAAGATCGGCTACGGCACGAGGGAGGAGCCCTTCTGCACGGACATGGTGATCATGTACGGCGCGAAAGCGTACAGCCTCGCGCACCCCCACGAGTACAGGTTCATCTCCAAGGATGAGGCGAAAGAGCTGCTGAGAAAGTTCAGGGAGCACAACTTGATCCATGAGGTCTTCGCCTGCTTCAAGGCTAGAGGGTGGACCTTTGTCATCTGCAACTGCGACGCGCGCTACTGCATACCGACTAGGAGCTACCTGCTCGTCGGGGACGGGGTCTACCCCGGACCCCTTGTAGCGAGGGTCGACGAGAGCAAGTGCGCCGGCGTGGATAGCTGCGGCGTCTGCACAAAGGTCTGCGCCTTCGGAGCTAGCGCAGCCGCCAACGGCAAGTCTTCCGTGGATCCCGCCAAGTGCATGGGGTGCGGGATCTGCGTCCACCGCTGCCCGCAGAGGGCTAGATCGCTCGTCCCCCGGGAGGGCTATAAACCACCAAAGTTCCTACCGATCGAGCACACCCACCCGCACCTGCTGACCAGATTAAGCGCCCCAGAGCCTCCTTCGAAGCCTCTCTAGGCTGATCCTCCTCTCCCGCGTGCGCTCCTTCGCCTTTGAGAACCTCTTGTAGGCCGCGTCGAGAGCCTCCGTGACCGCCTCAACCGGGTTCCAGGCTTCAGCTTCAGCTGCGTGAACCCCGATGTCGAGCTTGATGGAGGCGGTGGCCTCGTACCTCACCGAAGCCCCCTTCTTCCGCTGCTTGAGCACAACAGTCAGCTCCAATAGCCTCGCTCTCTCCGCGACGGCCTTCGCCACCTCGAGGCTCTTCACGTAGATGAGCCGCTGGCTGATGAAGTCCAGATCCTCGGCGCCCTCCACCCGCAGCGGTAAGGCTGCCTCCTCCACGGCGGGGAGGAGCCGGCGGAGCAGCAGGTACGGCGATATCACGCCCACCACCTCCCCCCTCTCGTTGGTCACCACGCAGCCCTCAGCCAGGTCGAGAGCGGTGGGCACGGTGCCGGCCTCGACGACCCTCTGAGCTTCTACGACGAGGCCCCTCACGGGCTGCGACAGGTAGTAATCCACCTCCCCCGCCTTCTCGCCAACGGCGCGCCTCTCGAGAGGCGTGCCGTACAAGTGCTTCACCAAGTCGTAGACCGTCACCACCCCAACCAGCCTCCCCCCGGAGGCGACAGGGACGAGCCTGAGCCCCACCTCGCCCGCCAGCCGGCGTGCCTTGTCAACGGGATCCTCCGGGCTCAGTGGCTTCAGGGGGTACATCAGCGAGGCTGCTGGTACGCGGGGCTTCAGATCCATCGCCTGGATAAGCCTCCTCGCCGAAACGATGCCCAGAGGCTTGCCGGCTTCGAGCACCGGGAGGCCGGGGAACCCGGTCCTGACGAAGGATCGCGCGATCGAGACCAGATCCGACAGTTCTCCGATATAGGGTACTCGCTCAGCGAAGCTCCTCAGCTTGGTAGAGGGAGGGGCCCTCCTCCTCAACAGCGAGAAGATGGAGACCGCGCCAGCGTAACCCCCATCCCTCTCGACTAGGGGTACAGCAGGCACCGCAAGCCTCCACATCACGGTGGCGGCTAGCGAGGCGGTGTCATCGGGGGTTAGCGGGTTCAGGCGCACAACCAGGTCAGGGTACCGGGACGCCACGTTGTAATTGGCCGAGGATAGTATAAAAGAAATGCTAGCGGTAGTGGGCGCGCATCTCCTCGTGGTACGGCAGCGCGAGGATCTTCTCGACGAGGCGCTCCGCCTGCTCTCTCGATCTCGTCCACGGGTCCATTGTGACCAGCTGCACGAGCGCCTCCCTGCTCCCCCTCTCGTAGGCCTCCAGCTCCACCTCAACGGGGGCCACGCGATCCCTCAAAGCGAAGGCCAGCACGGGCCTCGGTAACCCCTTGACTTCAAGCGGGTGAACCCCTCCACCGTCGACGAGAGCTGGAACCTCGACCTCGAAGTCGGTCGGAATGCCCGGGACGAGGCCCCCTCTGTTCATGACGTTCACTTGCAGCCTGCGCGGCACATCACACGCGATCGATTCAATGAGCGGGACGATATCCTCGCCGGACTCCCCCAGCGCTACCCTATCTACGACCCTCGAGCTGGAGTCCCTAGCGACTGCTAGGGTCTCGGAGACTCTCTCCTCCAGCCAGGAGAAGTAGCCCCGCCACCAACCCCTCGGGTCCTCCTTCCAGGCTCTCTCGGCCTCCTCGTCTACGTGGTACCACCAGGGCCACGACCCACCGCCCGGTGTACAGGTGTCGCCGATCGGGAACGCTCCGAACCTCCGGTAGAGGTCGACAGCCTTCGGCCCGAGGGCGTCGCTGGGGGCGCACCTTTCCCAGTGCTGCTTCGCGCCCTCCTCGATCCACCTGTCGATAAGCGGGTACGCGTCTCTACCCTCGTACTTGAACTCGGTCAACCAGATGAAGTGGTTCAACCCCGGAGCCGTGTACTCGACGCGTGAGGGGTCGAGGTTGAGCACGCTCGCCAGGTAGTAGACGGCCTTGTAGCCGTGGCAGAGGCCCACGATCTTCGCCTCGGGGTACTTTCGGCCGAGCAGCGTGACCCCAGCTAGCACGGGATTCGCGAGCTGGATGTACCAGGCGTCGGGGCACAGGTCCAGGACGTCCTCGATGATCTCCTCGAAGAGCCTGAACTGGTAGAAGTTGATCCAGAAGGCCTCGTCGTGCATCACGTGCAGGCTGCCGCCGAACCGGTATCCAAGCTGCTCGGCCACCGCCCACCCCTCCCTCAGCCTCTGGTGTCCGGCAGCCAGCGCTGTGTTGATGACGAAGTCCGCCCCTCTCAGAGCCTCCCTCCGCACGGTTGTCTTCTCCAGCTTGTACCTGGCCCCCGTCTCCTCGCACAACCTCCTCATGAGAGCGTAGACGGCGTTGAGCCGCTCCTCGTTGATGTCCACCAAGCTCACGGTGCTGCCGTATAGGCTCGGCGTCAGCACGAGGTCCCTGATGAGGTTCAGGGAGAAAACAGCGCTTCCAGCCCCAATCACGCAGATCTTCACTTCGGCCACAGGTTGAGGTGGGAACCGGCTTACAAATCTTCGCCCGATCGGCTTTAAAAAGCCCTGCGTGTAGAGCCTCGATCGTGCACGCCTACGTCGTATCGTACGCAGCATCGCTCCTGCAGGCGCTATTCCTACCCGTCCTCTCGCTGTACGCCAGCTATCTCGGCTTGAGCGAGGCGGAGGTGGGTGTCCTGGCGGGGGTCAGCCTCTTCCTCTACGTCCCCAGCGCCCTCCTCTCCGAGTTCATCGTCCGCAAGCACGGCTACCGGCGGCCGACATCCGCCTCCCTCGCTCTCATCGCCCTCAGCTACGCGATGCTGTCCGCCGCCCGCACGCCGGTCCAGCTCGCCTTCGCCGCGGGGATGGTTTCCCTCGCCTACGGCATCTTCTGGCCCAGCGTCGAGAAAGCCGTTTCGGCTCAGAGGGGCTCGGTGCACGCCTTCTCCGTGTCGTGGAGCGCGGGCTCCCTAACGGGAGCGCTCTCCATCGCGCCGCTGCTCAACCTCGGCTTCCAAGCGCTATACGCGATCTGCGCGGCCACAGCCCTAGCTCTAACCCCTCTCCCGCTCCGCTTCAAGGGGCGGAGCGAGGAGAAAAGCGCTGCTCGAGCCAGCCTGCGTGGGATGTGGAAGTCCTGGCTCCTCTGCGTAGGCTACTCAACGAGCGCCGGAGGGCTGCTCACCTTCTACCCCCTCGTTAGTGAGCGCCTGGGCCTGCCCAGCTACAGCGTCTCTCTAGCCACCTTCTCGATGATGGCTGGGAGAACCGCCGCCTTCTACGCGTCTGGCCGCCTCAAGCTCCCCGCCCTGCTCAGCCTACCCCTGCTGCTGGCCGTCGCTGCCTCACCGTGGAGCTCGAGCATCCCCCTGCACGCGCTGCTGGCGGCGGCAGCCGGCGTAGGGCAGAGCCTCATCTACACGCTAGCGCTGGAGGGCGTGTTCAACGCGGGTGGGGCCTACACCTCCGTTTTCGAAGCTACCATCGGGCTCGGCTACGCGCTGGGCCCCCTGATCGGAGCAGCCGCTAGACTGCTCGGCTTCGAAGCGCTAGCCGCTTCAGCTGCCGCGGCAGCGGCGCTGTCCCTACCCCCCTTAGCGTTTAGGGCGCGGCGAGGAGCGATCGAAGGTGGCGCAAACCCATCCTAGCGGCCTCTAGAGGGTCCTCAACACTCCCGAGGATCTCGATCGACAACCACCCTCCGTAGCCCACGCTTCTCAGCGCTGAGAGGATTTCCCGGTAGTCGGCCGACCCCGAGCCGGGGGCTAGCCCGTTGGTATCGTTCGCGTGGAAGTGCGCCAGCAGCGGGCCGGCTTCGCGGATGATCTCCCCGTAGGGCCTCCCCTCGTCGGTCATGCTGTAGACGTCCAGGTTGACTCGCAGGGCCGGCGAGCCCACCTCCTCCACCATTCTCACAGCCTCACCGAGGGTGTTGACCATGTCGGTGAGGTGGCGGGCGAGAGGCTCCAGCGCGATCACCACGCCCAAGTCCTCGGCGTACCTGCAGGCGCGGAACAAGCTGTCCCTCAGCAGGACCCACGCGTCCTCGCGGCTTTGACCGGGTAGGGTGCTGCGCTGCTTCGGCGAGCCCAGAACCATTACCCTGCCGTTCAGGTCTGCGCAGAAGCGGGCTAGCTCGCCCATGTACTCCACCGTCCTCTCTCTGACCGCGGGGTCGGGGTGGGCCAGGTGGAGGCCCGGCGGCGAAACGAGGAGCCAGTGGAGCCCGCAGATCTCGAGGCTGAAGCTCTGCGCCGCCTCTAGAAGCTTAACCCGCTCCGCGCGTGGGATCTGCCTCACGTTAGAGGCCAGCGTGTAGGGGGCTACCTCAACCCCCTCGAAGCCCAGCCCCGCGGCTACCTCTAAGGCCTTCTCCCACGGGAGGGGGAGGACCTCGTTGCAGATGGAGATCCTCACGCTACCACTTGTCGTAGTGGACGATCTGGTCGAGGGGCTTCCTATCGGTCACGGGCCCCTTCTCCTCGGCGGGGTAGCCGAGCGGCGTCAACGCGACGACGCGAATGTGCTCGGGGATGCCTAGAGCCTCCTTCACGGCGCGCTCGTCGAAGGCGGCGATCCAGCAGGTCCCCAACCCCTCGTTGGCTGCGGCGAGCACGAGGTGCTCCATCGCAATCGCCACGTCCACCTTCCAGTACTCCTCCCCATCCCTCCTCCTCCAGGCGACAGTGGGATCGGCGCAGGCGACGATGATGACGGGGGCCTTCACGAACCATTCTCGAGGGTAGGCCTTCCCCAGCTTCTCCTTGACCTCCGGATCCCTCACGACGATGAAGTGCCACGGCTGCCTGTTGGCGGCCGAAGGGGCCAGCCTAGCGGCTTCAAGCACCCTCAAGAGCTTCTCATCCTCAACAGGGTCGGGCTTGTAGGCGCGGATGCTCCTCCTCCTTCTCACAACCTCGTAGAAGTCCACGGGCTGCACTCAGACCCGCGTAAATATGGCTTGCGCTGTTGACGAAGGCAGCGGCAAGTTGAGGGGCATGCGAGGGCGAGCGCTACCTGAGCTTGAGTACTCCGCCCCCCGTTTGCTACAGTGGGGGTGGGTTAAACCGGTTGATGCGAAGGCCGGCGGCCTTATTTTACCCTACTGGGGTCCTCCTTTCTCGATGGTTAAACACTACGACGTGGTGGCCTTCGGCACAGGTTCTGCGATGAACATCGTTTCAGCGCTGCTTGCGAGGGGCTACAGGGGGAGGGTGGCGGTCATCGAGAGGGACATGGTCGGCGGGATCTGCCTGATGAGAGGTTGCATACCGTCCAAGATGCTGGTGGAGGTCGCGAGGAACGTCAGGAGGGTAAGGGAGGTGGGCAAGCTCGGCATCAATGTAAAGCTGGAATCTGTCGATTTCACCCGAACGATGGAGAGGGTTTGGCGCAGAATCTCCGAGGAGAGCAGGATGATCGAGGAGTCGCTTAAACGGCACCCGCTCATCGACTTGTACCAGGGGACAGGCACGTTCATCGGCGAGTACACGGTGGACGTGGCTGGGAGGGAGATCGAGGGGGATGTTTTCCTCCTCTGCCTCGGCTCGAGACCGGCCGTCCCCAACGTACCGGGGATCGATGAGGTGGAGTACCACACATCCGACAGCTTCTTTCGCGAATTAAGGGAGTTGCCCCGGCGGACCGTTGTCGTGGGTGGGGGCTTCGTCGGCCTGGAGCTCGGCTTCTTCCTCGCTATGATGGGGAGCCAGGTGACGATCCTGCAGAGGAGGGACAGGATCCTGCCCGAAGAGGAGCCAGAAATCTCTGAGCTCTTGAGGCGTGATCTCTCGCGCTACATGGACATACGGGTGAACCACGAGGTTGTCGAGTTCAGGAGGAGCGGGGGGCGCCAGATCGTTGTCGCCGAGAACAAGCTGACCGGGGATAACGTCGAGTTCGAAGCGGACCTGATCCTAATCGCAAGCGGCAGAAGGTCGAACAGCGACATCACGAGGCCCGAGAAGACCGGCGTGAAGGTCGATGAGAAGGGCTGGATCGTCGTTGATGAGTACTTGAGGACGACGAAGGAGGGGGTGTGGGCCTTCGGCGACGCGACTGGCAGGCTGATGTTCAAGCACAAGGCCAACTACGAGAGCATGATCGTTTACCGGAACGCCTTCCTCGGCGAGCAGGTGAAGGCCGAGTACCACGCGGTCCCCCACGCGGTGTTCACGGAGCCGGAGGTCGCGAGCGTGGGTATGAAGGAGGAGGAAGCCGCGAAGAAGTACGATATCCTCGTTGGGTTTGCGACCTACGGCGAAACCGCTAAGGGGGAGGCTATGATGGCGGAGGACTACTTCGTCAAGGTGATCCTCGAGCGCGAAACCCTAAGGATACTGGGGGCCCACATCGTGGGGCCCGAGGCTTCGATCCTGATCCAGGAGATCGTCAACCTGATGTACTCCGACGGAACGGCCGCGCCGATCTACCGGGGGATGCACATACACCCGGCGCTATCCGAAGTCGTCGAGCGAGCCTTCTACCACCTGCACGAGCCGGGGGAGTGGAAGAGGCATTTACACCACGGCCACTAGCCCGTGCGCCCGTAGAGCGGCGCTAGCCCGGGAGCAGTCTTATTAGCGCCCGTCGCGCCTCGAGGGCTATGGATCTGAAGCTCGCTTGGGTTGCGGTGGCAGTGGCGCTGCTCGCCGCGCTCTTCGCAGCCCTCCTGAAGCGTAGAGAGGGTGGGGCGGTGAAGCTGGTCGCCTTCCCCGCCAAGCCGATGGAGCGGGTCTTCAAGGATACGCCTCCGCCGGACGAGGTGCAACCGCTCAGGCTCTCAGCGGTGAGGAACGAGTACGTCGGCAGCATGTTCGGCGTTTGGAGCAGCGAAGCCGTGAAGGGGCTTCGCCTCGAGACCACAGACCTCGTGACGGAGAAGGGGAGGATCGATTCGAGGAACGTGAAGGCCTTCTTCGTCGGCTCGATCCCGCTCACCTTCAACTCCCCAGCCCCGGCGGAGGAGCTGGAGAGGCGGGCGCCCTGCGAGATCCCCGACCCCATCCTCGAGGAGCTGGAGGAGGTGGATCTGGAGGCGGGCGTGACACAGCCCTGCTACCTACGCATCTACGTCCCACCCGACGCCGAGCCCGGCGTGTACAGGGGCTACGTTGTGGCTAAGGCGCGGGGCTTCGAAGCGAGGTTGGAGGTGGTGCTGACCGTGCACCCCGTGACGCTGCCGGGCAGGAGGAGCCTCTACGTCACCAACTGGTTCAGCGTCTGGAACATCGCCAAGCACCACGGCGTCGAGCTCTGGTCGGAGGAGTTCTGGCCGATCTTCGAGCGGTGGGTGAAGTTCATGAGCGAGTACCGGCAGAACGTATTCTGGGTCCCCCTCGAGACGATTAGGGTCTACAGGAGCGCTGAAGGCTACCGGTTCGACTTCACGATCTTCGACCGCTACGTGGAGATCCTGCTCAAGTACGGCGCGGATCTAATCGAGCTCACCCACGTTGCAGGCTTCAAGCAGTGGGGTGGGCGGGAGATCCAGTTGAGGAGCTTCGATGTCGTCTACGGGCCGGGCGACGTGAGGAGCGAACCCGGGGAGCAGGTGCTACCCCACCTGCTTGGAGCGCTAGAAGCTCACCTCCGCGAGAAGGGTTGGCTCGAGAAAACAGTGGTCCACGTCGCTGACGAGCCAACCGAGGACGGCGTCGAGGAGTGGAGGAGGGTCTCGAGGCTGGTCAAGGAGCACGCGCCCGGGCTCCGTAGGATCGATGCTGTCGAGACGACGGGCTTCGGCGGCGACCTCGAGATCTGGGTTCCCACGCTCCACCACTACGACCAGTGGATGGAAGAGTACGAGGCTGCGAGGAGGCAGGGGGCTGCGCTCTGGTTCTACACCTGCCTCAACCCTCAGGGCAGGTACCCGAACCGCTTCATCGACTTCCCCCTACTCAAGACGCGCATCCTACACTGGATCAACTACGCCTACGACCTCAAGGGCTTCCTCCACTGGGGCTACAACTGGTGGCACGGCGACCCCTTCAAGGAGCTGAACCCCCAGCTGCCGCCCGGCGACACGCACATCGTCTACCCGGGGAAGCGGGGGCCGCTGCCCAGCCTGAGGCTGGAGGCGATGAGGGACGGCCTAGAGGACTACGAGCTGTTCAAGCTCCTCGAGGATGAGATCTCGGCAGTGAAGAGGGAGCTGGGCGGGAAAGCCCTCGAGCTACCCTTCGAGCGGAGAGCGCTCGAGCTCTGCCGCAGGGTCGTCCCATCGATAACCGGCTACGCACGGGACCCCGGGAAGCTGCTGGAGGTCTGGGAGCAGGTGGTCAGGGAATTGGTTCAGCTGAGGGAGAGGCCTCTAGCCCTCGTCCTCACCGAGCCGCCGGAGTGGGAGCCGATCGTCTGGGGGCCGCTCATGGTCCTCGTGAGGGGGGTTTGCGAGGATGGGGCTGAAGTGGAGGTGAACGGGAAGCCCGTGCCGGTGAGCAACGGCTACTTCGCCACCTACGCCTTCCCCGGCCGCAACGGTGAAATCGCCGTGAGAGTGCGGAAGGGCGGCCTCGAGAAGGTGATCGTCCGGAGGTTCTCGATAAAGGAGTAGTGAAGTTTTAGGCCCCCGCGAGCTACGGCCCACCGTGGCCACCCAGGAAGCGGAGAAGGATAGGCTGATCGAAGCCGTGCTCAACGTGCTGCGGAGGAACCCGAAGTTCTCGAAGATCGAGGAGCGCAACGTGAAGCGCATACTCAGGAAGCTCGAGCTCGAAGATCTCACCTACCTAGCCAACGTCTTCGACGTCTACTCCGAGTGGCTTGAAAGAACCCTCAGCGGAGGTACGTAAGCCGGGAAACGGATCTTTACGATCGGGAGAGAGGCTGACGAAAGGTTCTAGCCCATCTAGGTATCCGGTATCCAGGCCGTGAAGATTCGGCCCCAGTTCGTTCCCTGATCGAACGCGTAGACTGAGTACCTGAAGGGGTCGTAGGCGTTTCTTATGACGCAGACCCTAACGCTGGAAGCTGCGTACCTTATCACGAAGCTGAGGCTCACCCCTATCGTCACTCCACCTGTAGGGTAGGAAACTCCGAATGATAGGGAGACGCTGAGACCGCCGAACTGCCAGGTACCTGAGATGCTCCAGGTCACGCAGGCACCACCGTCACCTATCGGTTTGACGTTTCCACTCATAGCCGGTGGAGTGTAAGATCCCTCTTCAAGGTAGTAGGCACCCCCCAGGGCCCGGTGGGGGAAGATGCACTCGATTATCTGCGTTAAAACGCCGTTATCGTACCTCTCCCACCTCTCGTACCTCCACCGGATCCACATCCCTAGTCTGATCCAGTAGCCGCCGTCCGGTGCTCGTACCGTAGAGTGGAACGTGAGGGTGCCGGGTAGTGAAACCCCCGACATTCCGCTGCTCCAGCTCGCACTCGGTAGGCTGCTGTAACTGGGAGCCGCTCTGCTCTTCGACTCGAACCAAAACGAAACGCCCTGCGGTACGGTGAGCTCTACGGATACGCCCAAATCGGGGTGCAGAACCGTGAATGCGGAGAGCCCGTCCCGCTCCTGCACCTCAACTAGGTGGTACCATGTGCTAGAAGGCGCGGGTGCTGAGGGTCCTGCCAGCTTTGAGGCGGGCTCAACCTCAACGGTGAGGCCGATGACCGGGTCTTTCATTTCAATGCCGATGACTACTGCTCCGCACGAGTTGTCGACGGTGGATGCGACGATGAGCAGGTTCTCGACGTTGTAGAGGTCCACCCAGCTCACCCTGCCCAAGCCGTCCACGCTCGCCACCCTGTTGAGGTGGACTCTCGGCAGCGCAATGACTGCTGAATCCCCGAGACCCCTGTGCACCACCCTCGAGGTGTGGTTGTTCGTTGGGCTGGCCAGCCAGATGACGGCCACGTCGCGCACAGCGGAGTAGCTGCCGTCGGGCCCCCTCACCCGAACCCTGAGTTGGACGATCGCTGAGGGCAGCTTGGCGTAGGGGGTCGTCAGGTAGTATCCCATCCAGGTGAACGCCGCTTGAACGCTGGGGAGGAGAGGTAGGGAGGCTACCAGAGCGAGAGTTAAAATCGCCAACCCGTTGTAGAGGACGACCTTGCTCCGCTCACTCAAGCCCGAGTTGCGCCTTCTCATCCCGTGACGCTCGCCGGCCACAACAATAGTGAATAGCGCTTGGCGCTACTTAAAATTGATCCGAACCCGAGCGTAGAGCAGCGGTATGGCCAGGCTGGAGATGGCTGCGGCGGCCAGGTACATGGTTGTGAAACCGTACGTTGATAGGAGCACGCCGAGCAGGTAGCCCCCTACCATGTTACCAACGTTGGAGGCTACGGGGAAGATGCTGGAGGCCACTCCGGCTGCGCCGGTCATCTGCTCGGTCAAGTATGCCACGGTGACGACGTATAGCCCACCAAAGGTTAAGCCGTGGAGGAGCTGTGCCGCTATGACGAGTAGGGGGTTTCGAAGTAAGCCAGTGAGCATGAAGCGGACAGGGTAGGCAGCTAGGCAGACTGCAATGACCTTCCTGCGCCCCACCCTATCGGAGAGAGAGCCGAGCAGGATCATGGCTGGGATCTCGGCGAGAGGGGTTACTGTGAAGGCGAGGGAGGCGAGCAGCTTGGACGCGTGGAGCCCCTGAGTCATGTAGAGCGGCAGGAAGGTGTAGTAGGCAGGGTTCGCGATGGAAGCAACGGTTATCGCAGCCACAACGGACAGCACGTCGCCCCGCCTCAGTGCCCCGAGGTCGAGCTTCCTGCTCCCTTCACCGCGAGCCGCGAGCCGCGGGAGCCCCGGGCCGTAGAGGAGCGCGGAAATCGTGAAGAAGGCTGCGGAGAAGGCGAAGGAGGCGTGGAAGCCCCACACCTGCGCCGAGTAGCCTCCCGCCAGCGTACCGACGATCCAGCCGGCGGCGCCCGAGGTTCTCATCGCGCCGAAGCCCGCCCCCCTTTTCGCTTGATCGAGGTAGTCCATCGCTACGGCCGCGCTCAGAGACATCGTCGAGAAGGCCAGTGCGATGTAGAGGGGGTGCAGGAGGGCGAAGTGGGCGAAGCCCGTGGCCGCGGTGTACGCTACGACTGCTGAAGCCGAAGCTAGGCAGAGCAGGGCTTGGAGCGAGCTGCGCCCCCCGATCACGTCGGAGAAGTAGCTGATGAGGAGCGTGGCGGCCAGCGAGATGGAGGCCGCAAGCGACGCCAGGTACCCGATCTCAACGTCGGCGAGACCCCTCCAGCTCATGTAGACGGGGAGGAGCGGGTTAGCCGAGCCGGTCCCCGCGTAGAGGAAGAACATGGCCGCCCAGAGCCTGGCTAAACGCCAGGAGTCCTGTTCTACTGCTGGAGTGCTGGCTTTCACGGCGCCCCCCTACGCTCCGCTTTTAAACAAGCTTTCCCGCTCCACCGCCGTGCATCACGAGAAGGGGAGGGGCTCGGAGCTGCTTGCCGCAGCGTGGAGGGTTGCCGATGAGGTTTCCTCAGCCTTCACGGGTAAGAGGGGGGTTGTCGGCATCGTCTATTTAGGAGGTTTGGCGCGCGGGTACTTCGACGAGCACTCCGACATCGACGTGGTCGTGTACAAGAGGAGGGGCGCTAGGCTAGGTTGGCCCCGGGAGAAGGAGTACGAGTACAGGGGCTTCACGATCGATCTCGAGGTAAGGGACTACGAGAGGGATCTCTACAAGCGCTGGAGCTTTGAGGAGCGCTGGGTTTTCCTCCACGCGCTCGTCAGATACGACCCGTACGGGCTGGTGAGAAAGCTCCTCGAGCTGAAGGTGCCGCTGAGCGAAGGCGAGAGGCGGAGGCTTCTGATGGAGGAGCTGTCCAAGGCCGGGTGGAGCCTGAGCGACATCGATGCGTGGCTGCACAGGGGCGACCCGCTCAGCGCCCACCTCGCCGCAATCACCTCGCTGAGGCACCTCCTGCGCGCCCTCGCGGTTTACAACGGGGTCCCTCCGCCCCCTGACAAGTGGCTCCTGCACACCGCTTTCTCGCTGGGGGAGAGGCCACCGCAGTTGAACCAGCTGGTGCAGGATGTCCTTCTAGCTTCGAGCCCTACGGGGTTCGAGAGGAGGAAGGCGGCGCTGCGCGCGCTTGAGAGCTGGCTGCACGCGCGGGTTCGGAGGTGAAAGGTTTTAGGTTTTAGACGAAATAAGTTTCGCTTTCTGAGCTAGCTACCTTTATTACGCAAGCCTCACGGTCGCACCGCAATGAGAGTTACCCCACTGCTCGTCGCCGCGCTGGCGTTGACGCAGCTTGCCCTAGCTCAGCCGTTCCCCGTGTCGGTGAAGGTTGACGCGTCTGTGCAGGGGTTCTACGGCCCCCTCACCTACCGCGTCACCGTCACAGCCTCTCGTCAGGTCGACGTGAGGGTCAGGGTGAGCGTCATCGTGCCGGGCGGCCCCCAGCTTGGCTGGAAGACTCTTTGGGAGGGGAGGATGGGAGAGGGCGAGACGAGGGTTATCGAGTCTCGCGAGGACTCTGTGCCGCGGCTCGGGAGCTACGTGATCTGGGTTGCCGTCGACTTCACCAGCCCGCGCGACTTCATGGTGATAGACAGCAGGTACTACTACGCCACCTACGATATGATCCACGTGGTTACCGTCTACGAGCCAAGCGCGGAGCACTGGAGGAATCTCTACCTGCAGGCTCTCAACGAGAGCGAGAGGTGCAAGGTGCTCTACGGCAACGCGTCAGCCACCATAGTGGTCCTCAACGCCAAGCTCAGCGCACTGGAAGCCCAGCTCGCCAGCCTGGAGCAGAGCTACAGGAGCCTCTGGGCAAACTACACCCAGCTGCAGGACAACTACTCGGCTCTAACTCGGGAGCTCGCGGCCGCCAGGTTCGAGCGCGACGCGCTGAGGGAAGCACTGAGGAGGGAGGAAGAGCGCTCAAGAACTCTGCTCACCCTCGCGATAGCCCTCGCAGCCCTCTCGACACTCACCGCAGCGGTACTAGCGCTGCAGATCGCGAGGCGGAGGTGGGTTGGAGCGCCGCCACCGCCCCCTCCTAGACCTCTCAAGAGTTAGGGGGGTTGATCGTACCCTCCGGTTAAGGACCCCTCGCCGAGAGCTCGGGGGTAGATCGTGTCGAGCGCGTCGGTTAGCTTCCTCGCTTTCGCCCTGCCGATAACCTTCTCGAGCTCGTGGAAGGGGGCCGTCAGCGCCCTGCGAGGCGTCTTGAAGTGCAGCAGTAGCTTGCGCGCCGTCTCCCTCCCGATCCCGGGTACCGAGGTGAGGAGCGAGATCTGCACCTCGGCGAGGTTCCTGGGGCTCCCCCTCCTCAGCTTCGAGGGGGGCAGGTAGCTCCTCCTGCGGGCGGTCATCCTCCTGTAGAAGGCGTAGACGACGTAGGCGGTCTCCTCCGCCCCGCTCGTGCTCACAACGCTCACACCGCTCAGCGCCAGGGTTGCAGCAGCCTCAGCCAAGTGCCTCCGCTCGGTATCGAGCCCCCCTTCAACCACGATCACCAGAACACCGGCCTCAGCGAGCTCTTCAGCCAGCCCGCGAGCCCCCCTCTCGGCGGTAAGCCTTTCAAACTCCTCTGCCGTAAGCCTCTTGATTCCCACGGAGCCTACCCTGAAGTCCACCACTCCCATCTCCTCGAAGCGGACTGGCACTCCAATCCTCCTCAGTACCTCAACGACGCCGCGCCCCATCTCACGCGGGCTCACGATTACACCGCTCTCCGCCACACCCACCCCCTTCAATCCGCTCCTTAATCGAGGATGAGCAAGTAAGTAATGCTTAAAAGGGGTTTGACCCCCTACTGAAAATGGCGCGCGCCGGAGGAGAATCCACCCCCCGCTACCACGGCTGCTATCACGCGCTGCCCGAGCGGGGTGGGGAAGCCAGGTATCCCGCGGGGCTCATAACCGTGCGCTCGGGGAGAAACCCCGAGGTCGGTGGTTCAAAATCCGGCGCGCGCCACGACCTTCTCACCGTTCATCTGACGTCTCTGCGGCAGTGCTGGCGCTCTACCGCGCGCAGAGTATAACACGGCGCCGGTGTTGTTAACCGCACGGCTGCTGAGAGGGCGAAGGATCGCTTGATCTATAACGCTCATTTAGCTGCGTTGGAATCTGAAAGCATTTATGCCCTTTACTCGAAAGCCGCGCGTAAATGCGCGTGGGACATAACGAGTTAAGCAGCGAACTATGGAGGGTATACGTTCTGGAGAGGGAGAAAGCCGCAGAAAGGGATCCGCACGGTCGAGTGCTGGCTAAAAGCCTTGGCGGCGACCCTGCTGAGCCTATAGTCTCCGAGTTCCTGCATGAGAGAGGTTTCCACGTCGAGTGGCCGAAGGGAAAGCGCTTCGCCGTTTGCTTGACGCACGACGTTGATTGGGCGTACCCTCCATCCAGGCATACCGATAGAGTGCTGCACGGGAAGGGGAAAAACACTCCACTTCGAGCGAAGTTGCTGTGGAGGCTGGGCTCGATCAGCGGATGGCGCCTATATAACCCCTACTCGCTGGACCGAGTTGTAGAGGTTGAGCGTGAGTTCTCAGCAGTATCGAGCTTAATGGTGAAGGCTACGCCGAAGGAGTGGCTTGACGAGAGGTACGAGGACTTTTACAGCCTGGACTTCCTGGCAGGGCGCCTCGAAGGGCTCACCGATGAGGGCTGGGAGGTCGGGCTTCACGCAGGTTATGCTTCCTACAACGACTCGGGAAGGCTGGCTAGGGAGAAGGCTCTCTTGGAGAGCGCGTTAAGCGGGTACAGGGTTGTGGGAGTGCGCATGCACTACCTGCGCTTCGCGTACCCCGACACTTGGCTGGCGGTTGAGGCGGCCGGCTTCAAGTACGATACGACGCTAGCCTTCCCAGACCGGCCGGGTTTTAGGAATGGGATGTGCTACCCCTTCCATCCGGTCGTCGATGACCGTGTGCTGGGCATGCTGGAGATCCCGCTGGCCGTCATGGACACCACTTTCTGGGGCTACATGCGCGTCCAGCCTGGAGAGGCGTTTGAGATGATCAAGGGGTTGGTCTACCGCGTGGAGAAGTTGAGCGGGGTTTTAACGGTGCTCTGGCACAACAATACTTTTTGCGAGCTACTCTACGGCGAGTGGGGTAGGATGTACAGAAGCCTGCTCTCCTTCCTTAAGAGTAGGGGCGCATGGCTGACAAATTGCCTGAGCTTGTGGGAGTACTGGGTGGACAACTACGGGTGAGAAATTGAGAAGGGTGCTGGTAGCATCGATAGCCTCGAGGAAGGCACTCGCAATAGCACTTTCCCTAAGGAAGTACGGCTACCTTGTCTACGGCTTGTCGCACGCTAAGCATCCCCACTTGTTCTCGAGGTACTTCGATAGGAAGGCTGTAGTGAGGTGCTCCAGGAGTGGGCCGGCCTGGGCTATGTTCGCTGCGAAGGTCGCTGAAGCTTGGAAGGTGGATCTTGTGATGCCGGTTGACTTCGTCGACGTTGAAGCCTTCTCCCGTCAGCGGGATCTCTTCGAGAGCGTAGGGAGCGAGCTTGCAGCTCCCCCCTTCGAGTCCGTTAGGCTGGCGGCTGACAAGGAGAGGCTGCCCCAGCTCCTGAATCGGATAGCCAGGGTTCCAAGGCAGGTTGTCGTTCGAGAGCCCGGCTCCGTCGTTGGGCTCGATGCTCTCGAGCCGCCCCTAGTCGTAAAGGGGTTAGGGGACGCCTCGAGGCCTGAGTACTTCCCAGATTGGAAGGAGGCGGAGAAGAGGGCCGCTGAGAGGGCTCCCTGCCTCGTTCAGGAGTACGTCCCGGGTGTCGGTAGGGGGTACTACGCCGTGGCTCTGAGCGGGCAACCGATCCTCGAGTTCACGCACCAAAGGATCCTCGAGTACGATCCGGCTGGTGGGGCAAGCTTGGCGGCAAGAGGGCCGGTGATCGATCCCAGGCTGTTCAAACTGGGACGGGAGATCATCGGTTTGCTGAAGTGGACGGGGCCGATCATGGTTGAAACGCGCTTCACCCCTGAAACTGGGGAGTACCACGTGGTTGAGCTTAACCCGAAGTTCTGGGGCAGCTTGGACCTTCCTGTCTCACTCGGGTACCACTTCCCGGCCGTCCTGGCTGTAGCTTGCACCGAGGGGCTTGAATCAGCGAAGAGCTTAGCAGCCACCTTGAACGTCCGCAGCGGCAGCTTCTACTGGGTTCTAGACGGGTTGAGGTACTTGGCAAAAACGCCAAAGGCTTGGAGTCTGCTGCTGGCAGGCTCGGTGCGAGAAAGGCGCAGCGACTTTGACGCCTCCGATTCGGCCAGGGTTCTCGCTCAGCTAGCGATTGGGCTCAGCAGGCTACCCCGCGAGAGGAGGCAGTGGGTAAGCTCAATGTTGAGCGACTTGCGCAAGCTGGAATGGTGGCACCGTAAGTTAGTGCGTGAAGGTGCTAGGGCGATCCTCTTCGACCTGGACGGGACGCTGGTGCACTTGCCCGTGGATTGGAGGGCCGTCAAGCTCACCCTCTTACGGGAGGGCTTGCTAATGCCGTGGGAGGGGATTGTGGAGGCATTGAGGAGGCTTTGGGTTATCGATAGGACCGCCTACGAGAAAGCCTCCGCCATCGTGGAAGAAGCGGAGCTTGAGGCTGCAAAGAGATCCGTGCCCCTCGTTGATCCGCATCAACTAGCCAACCTGACCCTCGAGGTGAAGGTTGTGACGTTCCAGTCCTCCCGAGCCGCACGACTGGCTCTTGAGAGTGCGGGCTTTACCGATTTGCGTATCCACGTGGTGGGTCGCGACGGTGGAGCAGGACCCCTCAAGGAGGCCGTATTCCTCAGCGCCGAGAAGCCCAGCCTAGTAGTGGAGGACAACCTTCGCAATACCGTATCCGCCATGCGGGCGGGGCATTTACCACTCTTGGTCTCAAGTGACACCTACACGCGCGTAAAGGCTCTCAGACTGGGGATCCCCTCAATACCGCACACGGAACTCCCACGACTCACCCTGCTCATCGAGAGGATTCAACGCATCGAAGCGCCACTACAGGCTGCGCGCCCATGATACCGATGATTCGGGCTGTAACGGGGAGGGAGCAATCGGCTGCCCGGCTTACTGCAGGACAGGGGGTGGGATGTGGAGGATCGGCTTAGGTCTGTAGGGTTCCTCGAGGTATCTTATCTCATCGTCCGTCAATTTCACCTCTAATGCTTCGACGGCCTCCTCGAGGTGCTCCACCTTGCTCGTCCCGATGATTGCGACGTCGACACCCTTGTGGAAGAGCCAGGCAAGCGCGATCTGCGCCGGCTTCACGCCCTTGCTCTGCGCCACCTCGATCACCCTCCTGACGATCTCCGCGTTCTCCGGGGGAGCGACGTAGGCCTTGTACGCGTAAAACTCCGTGGCGGTTAAGCGGCCGGGGCCGTCAGGGGGGACAACGATTTTACCGTCCTTGTAGAACCTCCCGCTAAGTACACCGGCCGCAAGGGGGCTGTAGGCCATGTAGGCGATCTTGTGCGCCTTGCAGAAGGGGATCATCTCCCTCTCCTCTTCCCTGTACAGCAAGTTGTAGGGGGTCTGGGTGCTGGCGAACTTCTCGTAGCCCTTGAGCTCGGCGATGTAGTATGCCATGGCGAACTGCCACGTGTACATGCTGCTGGCTCCAATGTACCTGACCAATCCCCTGCGGACGAGGTCGGTGAGCGTTGAGAGGGTCTCCTCGATCGGCGTCTCGTAGTCCCACCGGTGGATCTGGTACAAGTCCACGTAATCCGTCCTGAGCCTCCTGAGCGACTCGCTGATCTGCCGCATGATGTGCTTCCTCGACAAACCCCTATCGTTGGGACCCGGGCCCGTGGGGAAGTACACCTTCGTAGCCACAACCGCGTCCTCCCTCCTACCCTGGAGAAACTCACCCAGTATCTCCTCCGACTTCCCCATCGAATACACGTTCGCCGTATCGAAGAAGTTGATGCCCAAGTCCCAGGCCCGCTCCATCACCTTGAAAGCCTCCTCCTTACCCACAACCCAGCCGCCGCTGCCGTAAACCTGCAGTTTCGGGTCGCCGAAGGACATGCAACCCAGGCAGATCCTCGACACCTTGAGGCCGGTCCAGCCCAAACGGGTGTACTTCACGCCAAAGCCGGTGCTCAGGCGATACTAATGCTTTAGGGTTTGATCAAGCAGAACTTCCACGAGATGCTCGAAACGGGGAAGTTCTCTGCAGGGGTTGGAGTGGGTTGCTAGCTCGGAAGACCCCCGCTGGACGGCTTAGAGCTTTAAGGTGCCGCCTCGGCTCCTGACCCTCAAGGTCACTGCGTAGCGCTGGTGTAGGGTTCGAGAAGCTGGGCTAAGTCCAGGCGACCGATAGCTTTGGCCAGGTCGTAGGGTGTTCTCCCTCCAGCGTCCCTAGCGTTCGGGTTCCCCCCGTACTCGAGCAGCAGCCGGACGACGTCCGCGCTGCCGCCGTAGATCGCGACGTGCAAAGGCGTAACGTCACCCTCGCCCGCGATGTTCGCGTCCGCCCCGTAGGCGAGCAGAAGCTCGACAATTTCGGCCGCCCCCCTTGCAGCCGCCAGGTGGAGCGGCGTGTAGCCCTTACGGTCCCTTACGTCGGGGTCTGCGCCCTGGCTGAGAAGCTCCCTTACGAGGCTGGCGTCACCCCTCCTCACCGCATCGAAGAGCTTCTGCCCGAGCTCCCTGCTCCTCGGAGCCGAGGGCGCCGCAGGTCTTGGAGCAGAGCAGGGAGGGGTCGACGGGTTTGCGACAAACCTGTCCAGCAGCGCGCAGCGCCTGCCGAGAGGCTGGTAGAAGGTGCACCTCGTGCACTCCCTCCCCCTCTCGAGGGGGCAGGGGGCTCGCGGGTCCTCAACTGCGGTGCCCATCAGCAGGCAGTACCTGCTGTCTCTGAAGAAGTAGGGGCAGGATTCGCAGCTCCCCCGCATTACGCTCCAAGGAGCGTGCGACCGCTAATTAAGCTGTCGTAAGCGATTTTAACGTGATCCTCTGCGATTGCTCGTGGCGAAAATCAGGTTTGGTGTGGTGGGGGTTGGCGGCATAGGCCGGCACCACGCCGAGCTCGCCTCCCGCCTGGAGGAGCTCGAGCTCGTCGCTGTGGCCGACGTAGCCCACGAGCGCGCGAGAGAGGTCGCTGAAAGGCTCAACGTTAGGGCCTACGGGAACTATCTGGACATGTTCGAGAAGGAGCAGCTCGACGCCATCTCGGTTTGCACACCCCACCCAACCCACGCGGAGATCGCCATCGAGGCGATGAAGAGGGGGATTCACGTCCTCACCGAGAAGCCCATGGCCGCGACGGTCGGGCAGTGCCGCGCGATGATCAGGGAGGCGAGGAGGAGGGGGGTGAAGCTGGGCGTGGTCTTCCAGAACAGGTTTGAGCCGCGCTTCAGGAGGGCTAAGTCGATCATAGAGGCCGGTGGCCTCGGGGACGTGTACAGGGGGCTGCTACGGTACGGGACGTACAGGGACATGGCCTACTTCGCGAGCGCAGCCTGGCGGGGTAGGTGGGCGACGGAGGGGGGCGGCGTGCTCATCAACCAGGCCATCCACTTCATCGACATCTTCCTCTGGATGCTAGGGAGGATGCCTGTTGAAGTGTTCGCTTACGCGGGTACGCTGGGCCACGACATCGAGGTGGAGGACTTGGCCAGCGCTGTCGTGCTCTTCGAGAACGGGTGCCAGGGCCTGATCCAGTGCTCGACGCTCGACTTCCCCGATGTGCTGAACATCGAGGTGAGGGGCGATCGGGGGATGCTCCTCGTTGAAACCAGCCCGAAGCGGGTCGAGCAAGGCTGGCGGAACGAGACGCGGGTCTTCCTCTACCGGAACGCTCCGCCGATCAGGAGGGCGATCTACTCCTCTCTGAGGCCGGAGGCCCCGCGCGTCAGCTACAGCGTGGAGGAGGTAGTCGCTGAGGAGCCGTTCACCGGGCACGAGGCCGTGCTGAGGGATTTCGCGAGGGCTATCATCGAGGATCGCGAGCCGGAGGTTACGGGCGAGGAGGGCATGAAGTCCGTAGAGCTCATCAACGCGATAGTGATGTCGGCGGTCGAGAAGAGGCCGGTGAAGCTGCCCCTCGACCCGTCCCAGTACGACAGCCTGCTCGAGCGGTTAAAGGAGGCGGGTGGGCCGCCCTGGTAGCGACACGGATATAGGTCCCTCTCCCGCACCGGCTCCGTGACGGGCATCCGGTTCGGCCGAGCCCTCGAGAAGGGCGTCAGCGAGCTCTTCTACTGCTGGGTTCGCGAACCAACAGCTGCCGGTGGAGAGAGGTTCAGGCTCGAGGATCCAGCCAAGTTCTGGAGGATCTCGTGGGAGGAGAGGGCTTACACGGAGTTCGCCGATGCTAGGTACGCTAGGCCACCAGGCCTCACCACGCTCTCGCTGAGGAGCCGGGAGGTCTTTCGGCACGGCGTGTTCCAGCTCCACGCCAGGCTCCCCGATTGGGGCGAGCAGGGGCCTATGCTCTGGTTCGGCTTCGAAGTTGAGGACCTCTTCGGCGGCGGTGTGGCTCACTTCATGCTTCAGGGTAGAACGCTGAGGGCGTTCGCCGGGGCGTGGCCCCACCCGACCAGCCTGCGCGTACCCGGCCTCCCCAGCGACTTCAGCACGTCTCGCCACACCTACACGGTGAGGGTTCACGAGAACCTCTGCCTCTGGTTCATCGACGGCAGGCTGAGGGCAGCGATGGCGCTGACGGACAGTGAGAGGCTCCTCGCCCTGCACGAGGGGGAGCCTTACTCGCTCGGCGTGACGATGATGAGGCCGGGCTCGATGGGGGTCCTCCTCGACATCGACGGGGGCCCCGTCGATAGGGAGTGGGTTTGGAGCGACCTGCACCCCTGGCAGATCAGGGTGCTCGAGGGTAGCCCGCGGCCAAACCTCTCGCTGAAGCTGTACCGCTTCGGGAGCGAGGAGCCGTTCGAGGGTAGGGTCGAGGGACCTCTCGTCTCCCACCCCGTCCCCGCGGCGGGATCCGAGCTGGCCTTCACCATCGCGGCGACGGTGGACGGCCTGCTGCGGATCGAGGTTTGCGCGCTCGACGGGCGCTGGATCGAGCTCTGCGAAGCGGAGTTGAGGGCTACGAGACCGCTCCGCTGGATCGGTACGGTGCACGAGCCTTTCGCGCGGGTTGTTCTGGAGCCGAAGGTCAAAGGGGAGGTAACGCTGGCTGAAGCCTACGTGCGCTAAAGACCCAGCTCGGCGGCAACCCCCTTCATCGCCTCGAGGGAGAGGGATAGGAACTCCTCCAGCGTTAAGCCCAGCTGCTCGCACTCCCTTACGCGGTTCCGATCCACCCCCCTCGCAAAGTCCTTCTGCTTGAACTTCCGCATCAGGCTCTCCAGCTTCACCTCGGCCAGCTTCTTGCTTGGCATGACGAGGGCTGTCGCTATGATCAACCCGCTCGCGTGGTCCGCGGCTCTCAGCGCTCGCAGGATCCTTTCAGCCTCGGGGCTGCTCACCTTGTAACCGTTGTGCTCGTTGTGGCCCGCGATCGCCTCCAAAGCGTGCGGTGGGAGCTTGCCCGCGAGAATATCGAGGGCCTTGAGGCCGTGCCTCGAGGGGTCGCGGCCCACCTCGTCGTAATCGATGTCGTGCAGGAGGCCAACCAAACCCCAAAGCTCCTCATCCTCCCCCAGCCTCCGCGCTGCTGCCCGCATGATCGCTTCGACGGCGAGGCAGTGCTTGACCATCCTATCATCCTTCAAGTGCTCCCTCAGCAGGCTCAATGCCGCGTCCCGCTCCACAAG
>JAVYQJ010000007.1 GCA_038731975.1 Thermofilaceae archaeon
ACACCAGATCCTCCAACACCCACTGAGAAACAGGCTTCCCCGCCACCTCAATCAACTGCTTCGGCCCCGAAAACGTCAAAGGCCTCAAACGAGTACCAGCACCCCCGTGAAGAATAACACCCTTCATCGTCTCAAAGCAGAATCAACGGTCGGTTATAAAACTATAAACTTGCGCTTTCTATCACTGCCCACTGCCTATGAACTGGACAAGTAATATTAACGACAACATGATACTTATCTCTCTATAGGCATAAAGCCTGGAGATTGACACCCCACCAATGTTGTTTGTAAGCCTTACCGTGCGCTGAATCGTTTCAGAAATTCATGTCTCTATTCTATTTTATTTCAATACTAAAAATCGACACACATCTTATACGATCTATAGGAGCTTAGAACCTCCGTTAATTTCTTGAAAGATTGCTGCTTGAGCAATGAGAGGTATAGTAGAGGGCCTGAAGTTGCTAAATCCCGATAGCATAAAGTTTAGTTAGTTTAATTAGAGATTAAAATATAAAACAAATTGAATATTTAACTATTAAACTATAATAATTTATTTCAAGCAAGTATGAAATTACTCAGGCAATTCAGGTATAGGCGACGAAGGCGCGGAGCCCCAATAATATAACTCATGGGGTAAGCGCGCGTGTAAATTAGACACGTGATTGCATAGTAGATGCCTCTGCTATCCTTAAGTGAAGTAAATGATGCCGATATGAACGAAAACTGTTAGAACAGTAACAGTAAACTCTGCGGGAAGCCTTGTTCACCTCACTACTTGCCGCCCTCGTGAACGTTGAAGTCGATCCTATCCCTGCCACGGACAGCTTAAGTATAATTTCGTACCATCCATTGTCAAGCAGGATGCATCGGCTTTTGATCTCGGCATCTTTGACTAACCGCTAAACTCACTCATAATTACGTCAATCCACGAATGCCAGAGACTACAACCGTCACCATCTTTCATAACAATCAGCCTCCCTTGAGAAAAACGGCGACAGGTGCTTCCGATGTAGATCCGCTAGATATAGGTCTCTAAACCTGCCGACTCTAGGCTTTATCGCGTCTCCATCGATAGTTTTAGCAGTAGGGACAAACTCTACGCCCATATCAGGTCGTTCTCCAACGAGAGCCGCCCCTTCTCTTAGCATCGGAGTCGAAGCAGACTAGTGCAGCAATGTTAACATAATAGGAAGGGGAGAGCTCCTTTAAGCTACTCACCGGTGGTATACATCCTTATCTTGAGAACAGAACTATGAATACGCCTTCGCACAGCAGAGCTGGAGTTCAGCGGCAGGGTGTTAAGGGTCTCAACGTAGACCCTTAACACTATATTCTGCAGATAATTCCCCTCTTGGGCCTCGCAACTCTACCCTCGCGTTCCTCACTACTTTCGCGTTCCTGCTATTAGATCCTCCTTCAGCCTTTCCGCACCCTTGCGAGAGCGTTCTCGAGCATGACGCTATACTCGAGCGGGTCTACATGACGTAAGCCCCATTCCGATGCTCGTGCGGGAGCCGATAAACGAGAACTCGATCAAGATATCCCCCGACCAATTGTTAGCCTCCTTACCGTGCTCTTCATAATCTTCGACCCCCTCCTTACCGCAACCCTCCTCTCCACCCTCAAGCCCTCACCCCTGGGCACTTCTTCCAGCACGCTTGGCCTATAATTAGACCGTTCACGTGCGAAATGACTTCCTCCTTTCCCACGTCAAGCCATTAGCTATTGACGAAACTGTAGCCCATTCTGTACCTCCGCTCGTGTATGTACTGCAGCGCGCCTATAATTTTTAGCCCCCTCCAGCTCGACTACGGCTCCCATAATATCGAAGGTAAAAGGTGAGGAAGATGAGGTCTTGAAAAGGTACACTTCAATCAGAGCGTACCTGCTCGGCGGCTCTCTCGGCTCTCGCACCGTCGGACCCCAGAGAGGTGTCGCTCCTCGTCCCATACCCTCGACGCGGCTCCCTGGCTACCTTCACCAACTCGCTCATATTTTTCACTCGAACTTTTCCCTTTCTCTCAGCTGCGCGTTTCTGGCCATCTTCCACCGCCCAATCTAGGCCTGCATCCCATCCTTCTCCTCGCAGCTTGGAGGTAGCCAAACGAGAAAAGGGGAAACAAAATAGAAGGGAAATGAGGCATTTTAGCTTACAGTTACACTCGACGACTGGGGCTATGTGGGCCTTCGACCTACCGCTTCTCAGCTTGACCATCATGATGCAGCGTCCCTAGGCCCGCGCGAAGCTCATACTTTCAGGCCTCAGCCCTGCGATCCTGAAAGCCCTCAAAGCCTCGACCAGGATCTCTAACCTTTAAGGTCACCTCGAGCTCGTCCGCGCAACCATGGCAGCAGCGCGAAGAAGCAGCCTGCGCGGTAAGGGTGCGACCCTGCCGGGATGCACTCTGTCGCCGGAGCGCTGAAAGGTGGGCGAGTAGGCCGCTGTCCCAAGGCGACAATGACCCATAACCCGCCCCAGTCGCTTACGGTTAAACCGCGGCGGCCAGGAACGGGTCCCTGCTCAAAGGCGGAAGTCAATGAAGGGGGAATACACTATGACGTGGACTTAGTAAATTAAATAAACCCTAACATGTCGAGCAGCTAGGGCCGGTAGCTCAGCACGGTAGAGCGACGGGCTCTTAACCCGTAGGCCCCGGGTTCGAATCCCGGCCGGCCCGCCATTTTGGTGATTGATCGAAATGAACATTCGTTAAACGACCGAGAAAAAGGAAGTGTAAAGTATTAAAGCTTGAGAGCGCACCTCTAGACTTGGAGCGCGCTGGCTGCAACCGAGTACGCGTATTCATCTTATTTATGGAAACTTCTTCTACGTATGCTCACAAGTAAAGTAAAAAAATTAAAATTTGTTAACTGATCCCAACGTCCCAATGAATTCAAAAAACTCTAAGAGCATCGCCTACATTACACCCTTCGACCCTCGCTCTTACAGGAGGCCCTACCTTGTAAAAAGAGCTTTACCGTTCGCAAGTATATACTACTACAGGAAGATAAGGGACTCGAACTGGTTACTATGCAGAGTTTTAAGGCTTAATAATCGCCTATCGAGGGTAGAGCTAAGGATCTACCAGCATACGCGAAGCGGCGGGGATGCATTGGTGACTGCTTTGGTTACTGATGTTCTGAACAAAGCGCTGCTCGCGCGTCTTAAAGCTGACACTGTTATAACGCTAAACCCATTCCTAGGATCGAGGAGGATATGGGGGAGCAGAGTAATTATCATAGATTGGATGGACGTGCATATGTGGCCTTGGGATGAACTGAACCTTTTCGATATTGAAGCTGTTGAGGAGGCTGACGGTGTGATTTTCTGGAGTAGACCACTCCTGGAAATTATGAAGAAACGGCTCAAATTAAGGAATTATACGTATGTTCCGCACGGTATAGATTTAGGCGAATTTGACCCGACGAAAGTTAACCCGAAAAGCTTTAGGAACAAGTACAGGTTAGGTGATAGTTTTCTCGTCGCTTACAGTGGGGGTGTTTGGTCGTACCGCGGAGTCGACTTGCAAGGCGTTCGGAAGGTCATTGAAGCTGTTGCGCTTGCAAGTAGACAGTTGCCAAACCTTAAGTTGGTTTTGCAGTTAGGAAGAGTAGACTTGGATTTGATACACTTTTGCAAAAAACTTAGAGTATTAGATAAAACTCGAATTATAGGCCCGCTACCTTATAGCGACCCTGAGAGGTTGGGCCTGTTCGCTGCCGCCGATGTTCTCGTTGCGCCTAACTCTGCTCACCCATCCGTTTACTATGCCGAGCGCATTAAGTTCTTCCACTATATGGCTGCGGGGAGGGCGATCTTAGCGGAAAAAACACCGGGAGCAATCAGTGTTTTTGGTAATACAGCATATTATGTTGAGCTGGACGATGTTGAAGCGTTGGCTGATGCCATAGTTGAGCTGCACGATGATTGCTCTCTGAGAAATAGCTTAGGCAAGCTTGCCCGAGAAAGAGTCACATCGTTATTTGAGTGGAATGTTATAGCACCGAGGCTTAAGGATTTCGTTAATAATATCCTTAAGGAGCAAAATAGTTATTAAATTCAATAAATTTTGTATGTAATATATCTTGAAAAGTTAACCTACAAAACTGAGGATTTATTTCCCGTGACTTCGGCGGTGAGTGATTTTTCATGGAATTACCGTTGAGAAGGGGTGAAAACCCTATCATCCTGCATCTATCGTCCTAAATACTCGAAGTGCGCTGGTACTCGTTTGAGACCTTTGACGTTTTTGGGGCTGAAACAGTTGATTGAGGTGGCGGGGAAGCCCCGTTTCTCAGTGGGTGCTGAAGAACTTAGGTATCTGCTAGAGTACGGGAGGCGACTATCGTGCTATACGATGCTGAAGAAAGAAGAACTTGAGGAGGGCGCTTCGCGATGCTGAAGTGGTTTTCGATCTAGCGGACATTGCTAGCTGTTGCCGCTCTGCATCGAGCTGTTGGTGGTGTTTTCAATGTGGTGACGGAGAACGCTTCTCTCTCCGAGGTGATTGATGCTGTGAGGGGGGTGGTTCCGAGCGTGAGGGTGAGCATTGTTGAACCCCCTCATCCGCAGCAAACCTCCTACGGCGTTAGCGACGAGAGGATAAGAGGCCTCGGCTTCCAGCCGAAAGGCTCCCTCGAGAAGGGCGTGAGAGAAGTAGTAGAACGCTTCAAAGCCTTCCTCCCATGTGTACGCAAACGGTGCAGAGCAGCACTTCGGTGGATGCTTAAACTCGTAATTTTAAACGCACGAAATTCAGTTAGTAGAATTTTGAATGCTGTGATATTTAACTCTGTATGTAGATTGGCTGTTTGAGAGAAGGCGATAAAAGCTTCTACCTGCTGGCTTTGGTGTGGAGAAGACGATCTCAGTAGTAATTCTCTCCAAGAATAACGGAAGGACGCTCGGTTTCACACTGCTCAGTGTTTTAAAATCGAAGCTTCCCCCAGGTTACTCTAGGGAGGTTATAGTCGTTGATGCTCATAGTACTGACAATACTCAAAGGATACTGGATCGCTTTCGTCCCTACATTAAAGTAGTATACGATGAGGGCAGAGGAATCGGAATCGCTAGGAACATCGGTGTTTTAGCTTCGAAAGGCAGCTACATTTGTTTCGTGGATGCTGATTGCATCGTGGGCGCAGACCATTTCGCGAGAGTTGTCGAAGCCTTCGAGAGGGGGGCTGATGTAGTCGATGTGAAAGCGGGCGGTTCTCAGGCTTCGACTAAAATCGAAAGATTGGAGGAGTTAGTGTGGCGTTACGGCAGGGCTTACTCTGAAGAGATGATGAGAGGGCGTTGCTTCGCCGGAGGGGCCTTCATCGCCTTTAAGCGCGATGTTTTCGATCGAGTGAAGGGCTTCTGGTTGTACCCACCGTACGGTGCCGATGATCTCGACTTTAGCTTCCGAGCTTGGAAAGCCGGTTTCAGGATTAGTGTGGTGGAGGTGCCTGGAACTGCGAGCAGGTTCAGGAGAGGAGTGAGGGAGCTCATTAGGCAGCAGATAGGATGGGGGAGGGGCATTGCGCACGTAATAGCCAGGTACAGGCATGATCGCGACTACTGGAGATGCTATAAACTGAACTCCTTCCTCTACAGGGTTCTCGGTGACGCTGTTTGGCTCTACCCAATCGTAGCTGCCCTATTAGCACCTGTGAGAGGCTTTCAATTGAGCCTAAAGACACGTAAGCCGGAAATGTTCTTCTACTGGACCGTGCGTAGGTGGGCTTTCCTTTACGGCATTCTGAGCGAGCTGCGACGTGCCTTCCTTGCGCAGGGGGTGCGGGCGAAAATAAAGGTGCGTGAAGCTTAAACGCCCAGCGCAAGTTGATCAACTGTGAAGTTGCTCCTTGCGTCGCCGCGCGTGAGCGGTATAGGGGGTGTCGCTCAGCACGTATCCAAGCTGCGGAGTATGCTCGAGGCCCGCGGTTTCACGGTTGACGTGGTATCGGTGGAGAACACGCCGCATGTGCCAGTGAAGGGGCTCTACAACCCCAGTTTCGCGCTGTTCTCCGCTCTCAAGACGCTGCTCCGCAACCTGGAGGGGAGGAGGTACGATGTAGCCCATGGCCACAACGTGCCATCCTGGCCCGCCATCAGGGTGGCGCGCGCGGAAGCCAGGGTTCTCACGCAGCACGGCGTCTACTCCCAGCAGATCGGGCTGCTCCACGGGAGGCTATTAGGTGAGTTGAGCAGGTGGTTTGAGAGGAAGGCTGTGGGAAGCGTCGACGCAGTGACTTGCGTTTCTCGCAGCACGTGCGAGTTCTACAGGAGCAGGGGCATTAACGCCATCTACATCCCGAACGCCGTGGACCTGCGGGAAATGCCTTCTGAGGGCTTGAGGATGTACGATAGGCAGGTCGTTTACGTGGGGCGGTTAAGCCGCGAAAAGGGCTTCGACGTGCTCCTCGAGGCCGCTGAAATGCTGAACCCGGATGTACACTTGGTCGTCGTTGGATCGGGGGTGGGAGAGCTCGAGGAGCGCGCCCGCGCTCTCTCCCAGCGCTTGAGGAACTTCCACTACCTGGGGTATAAGCCGAGAGAGGAGGCGCTGAAGGTGATCAAGGGAAGCGATCTGCTCGTCCTACCGTCGCGTGTGGAGGGGATGCCCACCGTCCTGCTGGAGGCGATGGCCTTGAAGACCCCCATCCTCGCCTCGAGGATCCCTGGGGTCCTCGACGTGGTCGATGACACGTGCGCCGTTCTGATCGAGCCGGGAGACCCCAAGGGGCTCGCCGACGCCATAAACAGGTGCGTAATCGAATACCCGAGAACCTTCATCGAGGAAGCATTCAGGAGAGTTGTGGAGGAATTCAGCTGGGATAGAGTTGCCCAGGAGTATGTAAGGCTCTACGAGCGTCTTCTGGGTAGCTGAGAGACAACTTTGACCTCTCGAGGGAAAACCTCTACGCTGCTGCGATTTACCGAGCATGCACCGTATCTTTCTTCATCTGGGAGAAGCGACGGATAGCAATATGCAAGGAAAAGTTTATATATAAATTTTAGCCTACATACTTGATGCGATGTGCGGCAGCGGGGAGGAGGAGTTGAAAGATTGGGTAAGAGTGCTCCGGACCTTAGCGAATCCGATAAGGCTGCGTATGCTAGCCTTGATCGCGGCGCGGCCGAGGCACGCGTACGAGCTTTCAAAGCTGCTGGGTCTCTCGTACCCGCTGGTGCACATGCACCTTCGGGCATTGGAGAAAGCGGGGCTCGTGGAAGGAGCGTACGTAGAGGAAGCCAGGGTGAAGCGAGTCTACCGGTTGAAGGACTTTCGGCTGGTGCTAGATGGGGAAACCCTCAGGAAGCTGGGTGAGAAGCTTGAGAATGGGTAGCGTTGTGGCCTCCGTGGTCACGCTGGCGGCGGTTGTCGCCGCCGCTCTAATGGCCGTCTACGTGCCGATCCGTCTCTTTGAGCTATCCGGAACAGGTGGGCTAAACATTATTGCGGCCGGCGTCTTCAGCGCCATAAGCATGATCGCGGGAGCGGTAGTGGCCTTCTTCGCGGTGGTTATCGGTGTTCCACTTTTGACAGGTGTTACCCGTAGCCCCGAAGAGAAAGCCGAGCTCTCCCTAAGGCGGAAGGAGCTTGAGGAGAAGCTGACAATGTACAGGGCCAGGCAGAGGGCTATGCTCGAGGAGCTTGACGAGATTAGGAGGGTGCTTGAGGAGATCCGTGACATACTCAAGGAGGGTGTTGAAGGATGAGCGGCGAGCTCAGGTACGTGGAGCTTTCGGACGAAGAGGTTGATCAATTGATACTGCAGAGGCTGCGGGAGATCAAGGAGCTGCTCAAGGAATTGAGGGACGTGCTGAAGAAGGCGAGCGAGTATGGCTGAGCTCTTCGACCTGTACGAGAGAGCGCTGAGGACCGGCAAGGTTAAAGGTGGATCGGTGAGGATCAGCGGTGCTGGCCGAGTCAGCGGCGGTACCTACGAGAGCATTACCGTCAGCGGCTCTGCGATCGTTGATGGAGATGTCGAAGCTGAAACCGTTAGGGTTGCCGGCTCAACCTCTTTCCGCGGCAGCGTAAGGGCAGGCGAGATCTCTATTTCCGGCTCCGCGAAGGTGGAAGGAAGCGTGAAAGGGGGGCTTCTAAAAGCGAGTGGCTCGCTGTCCGTAAAGGATGTCATCGAGTGCGAGGAAGCTTGGGCCGCGGGATCGCTGAGGGCACGATCCTTGAAGGGCAAAATCGTTCGGCTAGCTGGGGCATTTAAAATCGAGGATGAGTTAGACGCTCAACTCGTGGAGCTCAAGCTGTCAAACGACTCAAGCTGCCGCGCCCTCAGAGGGGAGGAGGTGAGCATCGAGCGCTCTGGGGGCACTTTCCGGATGTTCCTCAGGTTCACCCGCAGGCATCCCACCTTGAAGGTGGAGCTCCTCGAGTCGAAACTAGTTAGAGCCAGGGACGTTGTGATCGAGGGACGAATCAAGGCGGATAGAGTTGAACTATACGGTGAAGCTGCAGTAGCGGGAGTCGTCGAAGGAGAAGTCGTTAAGCTCTAGCGAAGGAGAACCGATTTTAACCATTAACCCCCCTTTTCTCCCGCATGCGCGCATACGTGTTCAGAGTCGTAGTCCCCCGGCGCGACTGGGGGCGGGTTGAGTGGCTCGCCGAATTTTTGAAAAAGGAGAATGTCGAGCTGCTCTACACTCGGGTTGATCAACTGTTCAGCGAGAGAGCCGATCTGGATTCGATCGAAGTGGCCTTCCTGCTGCGGGGCGATGCGAGAGCTAGGAGGGAGCTGGAGAGGAGGCTCGCGGAGAGCCTTAGGGGGAGCATAGGCTTCTTCGTTTCGTACGTGAAGCTGGAGGATTAGCCGAGGAGCTTGAGGAGGAGCTCTTTAGCATCCTCGAGGGTGCCGGAGTCCCTCAGCCTTATCAGGAGCCGGTCTGGCGCAACGTAGGTCAGCGAGTGGCCGCCGTAATCGAACTTCACGAGGGCTTCGCCCAGCTTCAGGCTAACCTTAGCCTTCGACGAGATCCTCCTCAAGATCTCCTCCTGTGCCCCCTCCCTGATGAAAGCGACGAATGTGGCTGCAGTCTGGCACACGACTTCGATCCTGGAGAACAGATCCTCGAGCCCCATCGCGGCTAAAACCCTCAAAGCTTATTTTAGATTTTCTCGTACCGATAGAGATAAGAACGACACGCCGGGCTCGTGGGTGTGGCGAGTAGACAGGTACTAATCTCAACTACACCGTCCATCCCCGGCTTCAGAATCGTCAAAGTCCTCGGTGTCGTGACGGGTATGAGCATACGGACCCGCGGGGCTCTGGGCCGCTTCGCAGCCTCGATTGAGGCTCTCGTCGGCGGCCGGGCGGAATCCTACATCTCAGAGCTGAAAAAGACTCGTGATGAAGCGGTACAGGATCTCGTGAACGAAGCTTGGAAGCTGGGTGCGAACGCAGTCGTAGGTGTGGACTTTGAAACCTCCGAAATCCTCGAAGGCTTCATAATCGTAACAGCAACAGGGACGGCTGTTCTAGTCGAGCCCGAGCAGCAGGGGCCGCAAGGGAAATAAGAGAGGAGTCACAGCGTTAGAGCAGTGATGAAGGGTACCAAATCGGATCAGTGAAGATTCAGAAAAAATCTGATCCTCGCTACTGTACTTTTCCGGGGGCGTGGGCTAGCCTAACCCACACTTGCATAGGCCCGGGCTCGCGGTTAGCCCAAGCGTAGTACGGTACCGCTGTGAACTCCACCTCCCTAGCCCGCTCCTCCACCTCGCCGAGGCGCGCGTAGAGCCTCTTCTCCCAGCCGCTGGCTTCCAAGGCTAGCGCTCTACCCTTAACCACTGCCACGCCTCCAAGAAGGTCTGGGCGCCACTCCACTCTCATCTCAGCCGGTACCAGGGCTAGGTTCCAGACATCGTGGCTGTTGTCGGCCTGCTCCAAGCAGTAGACGAGGGGGCCGTACTTTATGGCGCACCTGCACGTGTTGTAGGTGACCCATGGGTGGCTTACGAGGAAGTACGGACCCATCTCGAATCTAAGCGCAACCCTATCGCCCTCCCTCCACCTCCTCTTCACCTCAAGGAAGGTGCCCGGTCGCACTGGCTCCAATTTTTCCCCGTTCACCTCGACTTTAGCTGCACGAGTCCAGCCCGGGATTCTCACGAAGAGGGAGAACTCGTCGACACCCCGCGGCCTCACCTCGATATCGACCTGCCCATCCCACGGGTAGTTGGTGCGCTCGATCAGTTCCACAGATCCTCCGTCAAGCTCGATTGTGGCTCTACTGGCTGCGTAGAGCACCGTGTAGATGCCCATCCGCGTCTTCGCGTAGAGCATCCCGGGGACGTAGGCGATCAGCCTGGCGATGTTCGGTGGGCAGCAGGCGCACTCAAACCACCTCTGCCTCCTGTGCCTCCCCCTATCCGCGAGCGGGTTAACGTAGAAGTACAGGTCCCCACTGAGCGAGATGCCGGCGAGCGCACCGTTGTAGAGGGCCAGCTCCATTACGTCCGCGAACCGGGCCTCGCCCGTCGCTAGCAGCATCCTCCAGTTCCACATCACGTTGGCAACGGCGGCGCACGTCTCCGCGTAGGCCCTCTCGTTGGGGAGCTCGTAGGCTTCGCCTATCGCCTCCCCCTCGTACCTCGACCCCACGCCACCGGTCACGTACATCTTCCTCGTGACGAGGTCCTCCCAGAGGCGCTCCAACGCTCTGAGGAGCTCCGCATCACCGTCCTCCATGTAGACGTCGGTAGCACCGCAGCAGAGGTAAAGCGCTCTCACGGCGTGCCCTGTGATCTCGGTCATCTGCTTGAACGGCACGTGATCCAGGTGGTAGGGGCTCCCGCCGATCAGCCCCCTCCCCCTCCTCTCGATGAGGAGCCGGGCCAGCTCCAGGTACTTGCGCTCCCCCACTTCCCTGTAGAGCTCGACGAGCGCCATCTCGACCTCCGGGTGCCCGTCGACAGCCTCCCGTCTGCCGGGGCCGAAGACTTCGTAGATGTGGTCGGCGAACCTGACGGCAGCGTCGAGGAGGTCTTTTTCACCCGTGGTTCTCCTCCTCGCGACCGCCGCTTGGAAGAGGTGGCCGGCGCAGTACATCTCGTGCAGGTCGCGCAGGTTCGTCCACCTCTCCCCCTTCCTCTCAAAGGTGAAGAAGGTGTTCAGGTAACCGTCCCCATCCTGCGCCGCGATTATCTCGGTTACAGCGCGATCCACCATCCCTTTCAACCGGGCGTCATGCTCGTAAGCTAGGGCCCACTGGGCCGCTTCCACCCACTTGTAGACGTCCGAGTCGTTGAAGACGAGCCCCCTGAAAGGCCCCTTGATTTTACCGGCTGCCCGCCTGAAGTTATCGATGCGCCCCGTCTCCTCCAGCAGCTCGTACTGCGACGGCAGCGTCACATCGATCAGTTTTCTGAGGCGTGGAGCCCAGAAGCCGTCCATTAGCCTGACGCGCCCAAGAGGTACCGGCTCCAGCTTAGCGTAGGGGCTCTTCGAGGTATCAACTACGAGCTGCCGCACGCAGCTCCGGTGATTGTTCGCTGAAATGCTTTTCCCTAACCATTTTTAACTATAGAGCATAAGTCTAAAAAATGTTCTGGCGGCTACAGACTTGTGAGCGAGCTGGAGGGGGGAGAGAAGCTATTGGAGGAGGCTAGGAGCGCCATAAGACAGTTCGGCGACCTGCAGTACGAGCTGAGGGACTACGAGAAGCGGAGGAGCGAGGTGCTCCGCATGTACTCGACGGGGCAGGTTTCCAGGGAGGTTTTCGAGAACCTCATGGGCGAGCTCAAGCAGAAGATGCTCCCCCTCGTGAAGAGGTACTTCGAGCTGAAGTGGAGGCTGAGGGAGCTCGAGTCGCAGCTACGGCTTGTGGTGACCAAGCTTAGCGTCGAAGCTAGGGCTTCGGAGAGTTCACCGTACAGAGCCAGCTTCGAGAGGGATCAGCGCTTGAGGGCTACGCTCTCCAGGGTGGGTAGTACGTTGGAGGACGTTCAGCAGACCCTGAAGAACGTTGATGCTGAAAGGGAGCTGAGGATGCTGGACGTCCTTCTCGACGTCCTCCCGCGGGAGGAGGTCGAGGCGTGGAGGCAGGCGGTCAGTGAAGTGCTGGAAGGGTGGTCTCGAACGCGATTCTCCTACGCCAGCAGGATTGAGGAGCTGGAGAGGAAGTTGGAGTCGCTAAGGGACGCATTAAGGGAGCTCGAGATAAGATTCGCCGTGGGGGAGTACGAGAGGGGGGAGTACGAGCTGAGGCGCTCAGCGGCCGAGAGGGAAGCGGGTGAGGTGCAGGCTCAACTTGAGGAGCTTCAGGAGAGATTGGAGGACCTCGACCTTATCGCAGCTAGGTGCAGGGAGTTTCTGGCTAGGTGAAGCTGATGGTTGCCCAGAGAAGGTTCATACTCACCGTGCTCCCGCTGCTCCTCGCTGTCGCACTGGCTGGAGCGAGGGGTCAGGGGGTCAGAGAGGTGAGGGTGTTCAACCCACTCCCCCACCCCCGCAGCGAGATTATAAGGTTGAACCTCAATTTCCTGGAGGGTGAGGCCTACAACGGGACGCTCAGCATCTGGGATTCCTCGGGCAACCCAGTCCCCCTCCAGCTCGTTAACTGCACCTTCTACCCTTCCGGGCACTACAAGAGCTGCTCCCTCCTATTTCGGGCTGATCTACCACCCTTGAACGTGACTCGGTACTTTATTACGTACTACTCGGCCCCGCCCGGGTACAACGTTAGCGTCCATGGGGGGTTGAGCGTCCGTTCCGCTAACCTGACCCTCGTCGCTTTCAATGCTACGGGCTCCTACGCCATCAATGTGACTAAAGCCATTGTGGTGAGAGGGCCCGGTTACACCGCCATATTCAGCAACTCGTCTCTCGTTAACTTCCTCTTCGATGACGTGGGCAGCAACCTCGTCTTTATCGACTGGCCGCTGGCGGGTTTCGTGGCTATGAGGAACCTAACGATTGCGGCTAGCGGCTACGATTTGAAGGAGTGCCAGGTTAAGCTGCTACTCAACGGGACGCTCGAGGCGAAGGTCGAGCAGGTTTGCCGCCGCGATGGGCTCGAGCTCAGGCAAGTGTTTACGTTCAGCGGTTTATCAGCCCTCGTACGCGTCGATGCACAGCTGAGGGGGGTGGGGGAAGGGCTCCTCTTCTTCCCCTTCCTGAGGCTCGCTGCCTCTGATTTTCGCGAGGCAGTAATCAACGAGACCAGCGTTAGTGTAAACCGAGAGCGAAGCTACGTTCCAGCCCCCCGCTGGCTGGCGTTGAGGGGCGGAAGAGGGTGGCTAGTCGTAGCTGTTAACTACACAAGTATTGATCCGAAGTCCGTGCTGGAGGCGCAGAGGCTCACGCTCTTTAGGAGTTACGTTAACGAGACGCACCCGCTGCGGAAGGCGCTTTACGAGCGTCTACTGAGGATCCACGGAAACCTCACGAGGGTTCTAACGGCTAGCCAGCTTGCAGAAGCGGGAAAGCTGAACCTCACTCAAACATTGAGGGAAGCTAATTACCTTTCGGCTTTCAGTTCTGAGAGGGACCTCCTCCTTAAGAACCTGACAGACTTGCTCGAGGCAAGCGAGAAGGCGGCTAGCAGGCTCCTGTTCATGCCTCAAGAGGGGACTCTCAACATAGCGTACCAGGTAGGGCGGAGGGAAGCTAGCATCAGTGCAACAATCGTTCTGGCGGTAGTCGCAGAAAGCCCCCGTGATTTCGTTAGGTTCTCCCTCCTGAGTGCGGTTGCTACACCGGCCGTACTCTACGCCCCCATTGAGGCTCGACTCGACGCGCCAACCACCGTCTACGTTGACGATTACCTCCCGGTTAGCGCCGTCGTAAGATCGGCGGAGGGCCTGCGCAACGTCAGCGTCAGGTTAGTGCTCCCAGAGCGTGCATTCGCGGTTGTAGAGGGCAGGAGAAGCGTTAACTTCACGCTCCTGCAGGGCACGCAGAGGGTTGATTGGACTCTGAGAGCGGTGTACGAAGGCAGCTGGCCCATCTTCCTCAACGTGTCAAGCCCGTGGGGTAGCCTCATCCTTGAGAGAACCATCAACGTTTCGCTACTGCCCATCGTACCACGCGTCATCATCCCCAGGGCATTCAACGTGACGATCATCTGCATCGACGCGCAGGGTAGACCCCTCTCGGGCTACCTGGTTAACCTCTACGAGAACGCTACTGGCGCGTTGGTACGATGGGGGTTCACGAACGAGAGCGGCCTGCTGCGCTTCACAAACGTCACCGCCGGCGTGTACCGCATTGAGGTCACAGATGGTTTCCACAGCACATGGAGCACTGTCTACATCTACTCTGACAGAAACTTCACCGTGAGCGTAGGCTTGTCTAACCTGAGGGTTAGGGTCGAGCTGGCCGAGGGGCGTCCTCTACCCCAAGCGGCTGTCTACGTTCGAGATGAGGAGGGCAGCCTCGTCTGCGCGGGCTTCACGGATGCTAACGGCACGGTGCTGTGCACCGGTCTTCCTCGCGGCAACTATACGGTATCCCTGCGGTGGCAAGGGGCGCTTGCCGGCTCCACACGCGTTTCCCTAACTAATGATACCGAGGTTGTGCTAAGGGGGCTCGTGAGGCTTGTGACGGTCTACGTCTCGTTAGGCGGAAGCCCAGCGGCTGGCGCCGTCGTAGCCGCGTTCTCGCCCGGAGGAACCCTAATCGCTACTACGTACACAGATGAGAGGGGGATAGCCCGGTTGTACCTGCTCCCCGGCCCCTACCGGTTCACCGCTACAAAGGGCCAGTACAGTTCAAGCGTAACTGCCGACGTCAGGGTCGGCGGGTACGTAGAGCTAAACCTGACGCTTTCACCAAGCCTCTGGGTGCTAATCGCAGTAACCGCCGCGTTGTGGTCGGTCACGGCTTACGTATGGCACCGGAGGACAAGTTACGTGTACAGGGAGAGGGAGCGGTACAAGCGCCTCCTTCAGCGGCTCGAGGAGCTTTACGGTAGAGGGGAGGTTGAGGAGAGGTTCTACGTGAAGCTTAAACAGGAGTACGAGACGAAACTAAACGAGCTGAGCCGGGGTGAGTGGGAGTGAGGCGGGCAACAAGCTACGCGGTATTCGCCCTCCTATCGCTACTCGCATCGGCAGGCGTAGCGGTCGCTGCACCCGAAAGCCAGCTCATAGTCATAGTTCGCGAGTACCCCAGCGGGAGGCCTCTGGGGGGCGCATCCCTCAACGTTACGCTGTGGATTGGGGGGAGGACTCTGACATTCAACGCGCTGACAAACCCCGTCGGGATGTGGAACATACAGCTAGACCTGAAGCCGCAGGAGGCCTACCTGGTTAGGCTCTCAGTAGCACCCGCGAACTTCACAGGCTTCTCCTCCCCGCAACCCGCCCTACCCGTGCGCGTGGCTGATACGATGATCGACGAAATAGACTACAGAGCAGCCTTCATACCCTCTGCCAACGTAACAGAGCTCTCAGAGCTCAGGATCCCCCTCCAGGTTACCCAGAGCGGCAATGTTAGCCTAGTGAGGTGCGCAATCTGGATCGCCCCAGCGAGATTCGTTAACGTCAGCGTTCTAGACCCGGTAACCCGAAGGCCGACGAGAGTGACCGTGAAGCCGGGAGTCCCTCTCGCTGCAAGAGGCTACCTTCAGCCGTACCTCCTCCCGATAGGCTACCCCGTGCTAGTTAGGGCCGACACCCCCCTGGCTGAGGCTCGGCAGCTGAGGTTCTGGGTGACCAACGAGACTCGCCTCGTGCCATGGTCGTACTACGCCGCCGATGCATTCCTGAAAGGGCAGCTGGCCACCATCGACGATTCGCTAAGGCAGTTAGAGGCGATAGGCTATCCGACTGAAGAGTTTAGGAGGGAGGCGAGCCTGTTAAGGGCTGTTGCATGGCAGGCTTTGATCTACTTTGAGCGGGGCAACTACACGACGGCTATCGGAGCCCTACTGGGGCTCGTCAACGGAGTTAACTCGCTGCGCGGCAAAGTGGACAACCTTTTCAGCTACTCACAGTTAGCCGCCGTCGGGGTTATCCTGCTTACCCTAGCATTCGCCCACGTCTTGTCAGCATTGATCTTCGAGAGGCGAAGGCACCTTTTCGTGACTCGGTTAGCCCTGCTAGTGGCACTCATCCTGTTCGCGCTGTACACGTCGCCGACGATGAGGGTCGCCGCAGCCGGTCTCCTCGGGACACTGGGGGTACCCATGGCGGCGCTGGATTACCCCACGCTGGTTGCCGGAACCCTCCTCTTGAGCTTCCTAGCTTACAGCCTGCTCTTACTCTTCTCAGCCGTTTCCGGCCCGGTGAGAGGCTTCTGGCTGCAGATAGCGCTCAGGTACATGAAGTCCAAGCGCCTAAGAACAGTGCTGGTTCTCACGGCCATGACCTTAGTCGTATCCTCGGTGCTAGCGGTCTCCGGCGTCACCATAGGCTCCGCAGTGATGGTGAAGAGCGGCCGGGGCTCTGGCTTCTACGGCCTCGACGTAGAGGTTGACACGATTCGCCGGCCCACGGGCATGAATTTGTCGGAAGTTGAATGGCTCAGAGCACTGGTTAACGCCACTGCAGTAGGCCGCATGGCCACTCCACCCCCAAACTACCTGGGCGTGCTTGTGATGACTCGCGCCTCCGAAGCAATGATCCTAACCCAGATGGTCGCCATCGATATCAGCTTTGCAGCACGTTACTTCAACCTGACAGCCGCTCTCTACGACGGGAGGCTTCCTCGAGATGGCGCGGCCGAGATCCTCCTGCCGAAGGGCTTCTCAACTTCACTTAGCATAGGCGACAGCGTGTGGCTTTTCTTCGCCCAACCGAGCGCACAGGGCCCGCCCTCGCCGGCGGGCCCCGTATGGGACACGCCAGTACGAGTGGTAGGCTTCTTCGACCCGCTCGTCCTCAACGGGACGTTGGACCCGGAGCTGAGGCCGCTGTTCGGCGATCTTGCGCGAGTGAACTTCCTCGTGATAGCGCCCTTCGACCCCCTAGCGCGCAGGTTAGCCCTCTCGCGAGTCTGGCTTCTTACAGCAAATGCCACGCCCGCTAGAGATGCGGCTCAACTGATATTCACAGCGCTCCCCGTTACAGTGCACGTGCTCGAAGGAAACCGCGTTACCACCTACGAGAGGACGCTTCAGCTGTCGTTCAGGGGGCAGGAGTCGTTAGTGCTCCTAGTCATAGCGGCCTTGATGAACGCCATGGTGATGCTCGGCCACGTCGAGGATAGGAGGAGGGATGTTTACACAATGGCGACGCTGGGCGCCGACCCTAAGAACCTATTCAACGCGATGATCGTCGAGGCATCAATCATAGGTATCGTGGCCTCCTACCTCGGTTGGCTCCTAGCTCCCGTGATAAACCTGGTGCCCTCATTCTTCACCTCCCTCTTCGGCGGGGCGCCGATCGTGGTCTCGCCGCCACCGGTTGAAAGCCTGTTTTACGCGGCGGGGCTCGGGCTAGCCACGTCCGTGCTCTCGGCTTACGTGCCGTCGAGGAGGGCGAGCGGCCTCTCCAGGATGGGTAGGGAGGAGAGGAAGGTGATCTCGCCCAGCGAGCTCAAGCTGGTGGGCGGAATGGCGATATACGAGCTTCCGGTTAGGGTCTCGGTCTTCGAGAGCGAGGCGCTGTACAGGTACTTGAAGGAGATCCTTCCGAAGAAGGACATCCTGGGGGAGGAGGTTTACCTGGATGGAACCTTCGCGATCTCCTTCGCCATCCTACCGCCGCACATGAGGGGTACTCTCGTCACTTGCAGGCTCCGAACCGTTAAGCGCGGCGACAGCCTGATCCTGCAGCTCGAGGTCCCGGAGGAGTACAGGAGCTACATCTACCTGAGCGACGTGATCTACGCGCTCGAGACGAAGCTGCTCGACTACTCGAAGTGGAGAGACACGCAGTTCAGGTACCAGATCCTGAGGTACGCGCCGCGGCGCGAAGTACTGACGCTGGACGCCCTCCTCGAGCGGAGCTCGAACGTCATGGCTAGAGCCAGGGAGCTGGAGCTGAAGTTGAGGAGGCTCGACGAGATGAAGGCCACGATATCCACGAGCTTGTACACCGAGTATGAGAGGAAGTACAGGAGGGAGCTCAACATGCTCATCCGGGAGCTCCTCACGCTCTCGCTGAGGCTCGAGCCATTCGTGAGCCAGCTGCGCGATGAGATGCGCAAGCTCGAATCCGAAAGGGAGAAGCACAGAGTCGCTTACGAGCTGGGCGAGCTAAGCGAGGCGGAGTACAGGGCCGCTGTTGAACCGATAGAGAAGCAGCTCGACGAATACGCGAGCAGGCTGAAGATGATAGAGGAGGTAAACTCCTTCCTGGCGTCGAGGCGCAGGTAGCCTCAAACTCTTTTAATACCTCTTTTCCGATCCTCCACGATCTTGGAGAAAAGATCGAACACCCAGCTCGTGTCGTTCGGCCCAGGCGAAGCCTCAGGGTGGAACTGGACGCAGAGAACCCCCCTCTCTTCGTCTATGACCCCCTCGATGGTTTCATCATCGGCGTTGATGAACCAGGGCTCGAGACCGGTCTCCGCCAGCGATTCCCCCTTCACGGCGTAACCGTGGTTCTGAGAGGTCATGTAGCACCTTCCCGTCCGAAGATCAACTGCTGGCTTGTTGACCCCGCGATGCCCGTAGCGCAGCTTGAAGATTCGCGCCCCGCGAGCCAGCGAGATCACCTGGTGGCCGAGGCAGATGCCCAGCATGGGGTAGCCGTACTCGATCAGCGCTTTCGCGCACTCGATAGCTTCCCCGTAGAGCGAGGGGTTCCCGGGGCCGTTGCTGAAGACTACGCCCACAGGGTTCAGGTCCAGTACGCGCTCCGCGCTGGTCCCGTAGGGCAGCAGCGCCACATCGTAGCCTCTCGTGAGGAGCGCTCTCACGATGCTCGCCTTGACGCCACAGTCGTAGAGTGCAACCACCCCGCGCCCCCTCCCTGATTCGAGCTTCACGGGTTCCCTGACGGAAACCCTCTCGGCCAGCTTCAGCGAGCCGTAATCCGTCCCTCTGGCGAGCTTCAGGAGTTCCCCAACGCTGGGTTCCCCCTCCTCGTAGACTGCGAGAGCGCCCATCATCACGCCCCTCTCCCTGATCCTCTGCGTGATGCGCCTCGTGTCCACACCCCAGATTCCGGGGATACCCTCGTCCCTCAACCACTCGTGGATCGACCTCCTCGAGGCCCAGTGGCTCGGTTCGAAGCAGGCCTCGTGCACGACCACCCCTTCCACCTTGATGCCCCTCGATTCGAAGTGCAGCGGGAGCCCGTACCTGTCGGTCAGCTCGTACGGAGGTACACCGTAGTTACCGATCAAGGGGTAGGTGAAGACGAGGATCTGCCCAAGGTAGGAGGGGTCGGTCAGCGCTTCCGTGTAGCCGACCATCCCCGTCGTGAAGACCACCTCACCCACAGCCACGCTGGGTGCGCCAAAGCCGCGCCCCCTCACCACCGTCCCGTCCTCGAGGACGAGGATCGCCCTCACACCCACCACCTACAGCGGTTCGACGCTCAACGGACCCCCGCTCCTGTAGTACTCGATGGCCTCGAGCAGATGAACAGCCAGTCTGCGGTTGAGCAGGAGCGGTACCATGTAGTCGGCTGCAGCCCTCCTGACAGAGTAGTCCTTACCATCGCCGCCGCAAGCGATGACAGCCTTGACCACCCCCCTCATTACTAGCTCATTGACCCTTCCGTCCAGCGCAGCGGGCTCCACCACAAGCGGCTTAAACCCCAGCCTCTCCAGCCTCTCCGCAAGGTCGTCTCCATCCCCCACGATTAGGACTGTTGAGCCAGGCTCGGGGAGGGTGTTGGGCTGCGCAGCCAGCCAGGACTTCAGCAGCGCCTCCTGCAGGCTAAAACCTACGGCCGCCACCTCCCCCGTTGACCGCATCTCGACGTCGAGCACTGGGTAAGCGCCCCTCAGCCTCGACCAGGAGAACTGCGGCGTCTTCACCCCCCAGCGGAACGCGGGGGGCTCGTACACCTCACCGGGGATATCGAGCTCCCTCCCCAGGATCACGTCCGCAACGTAGTCCATCAGGTTGACACCCTTCACCTTCGAGACGAAGGGCATCGTCCGCGAGGCCCGCAGGTTGCACTCGATCACGTAGACGTCGCTGCCCTTAACGACGAACTGTATGTTGACCGGCCCTCGAGCTTTGAGGGCCCTGCAGATCTCGAGAGTGTACCTTCTCACCTTATCGAGGACGTCCTGGCTCAGCGAGAATGGCGGAATGACGAGGGTTGCATCACCCGAGTGCACGCCCGCCTCCTCGATGTGCTCGATCACAGCGCCGATCAAGACGCGGTTGCCGTCGGAGACGCAATCCACCTCAACCTCCCTCGCCTCCTCGATGAACTTGCTGACGACGAACTTGCCCACACTACCCCTCCTCGCGACGTCGTTCAGGTAGCTCAAGAGCTCCCCCTCGCTCCGCACGACCCGCATGGCAGTGCCTGAGAGGACGAAGGAGGGCCTCACGATGACCGGGTAGCCGACTCGCCTGCAGAAGGAGATGACCTCTTCGGGGCTCCTCAGCTCAGCCCAAGGCGGCTGAGGGATGCCCAGCTCATCCAGCAGCCTGCTGAACTTCCGCCTGTCCTCCGCCCTCTCAACCGCTTCGCCGCTGGGGCCTAGGATTCTAACGCCGCACTCCTCGAGGAGGGGGGCGAGGTTGTTGGCGATCTGCCCGCCCACGCACGCTACGACGCCCATCGGGTCCTCGAACTCGTAGATGTCGAGCACCCTCTCGAGCGTGAGCTCCTCGAAGTAGAGCCTGTCAGGCACGTCCCAGTCCGTCGAGACAGTCTCGGGGTTGTAGTTCACGACGATGGTCTCCACGCCCCTCTTCCGAAGGGCCCAAACGAGCTGCACGACGCTCCAGTCGAACTCGACCGATACGCCGATCCGGAAGACCCCTGCGCCGATTACGACAACCGCCCCGCGGCCAGCGGGCTCCACGTCGTGCGCATCGCCACCGTACGTCACGTACAGGTACTTCGTCCTGGCCGGCCACTCGGCCGCGAGCGTATCGATCTGCTTCACAGCCGGTAGAATGCCGTGCCTCTTTCTGAACGCACGCACCTCCCTCTCGTCAACCCCAAGGCACGCGGCGATCTGAGCGTCCGAGAAGCCGAGCCTCTTCGCCTCCCTGATCAGCTCCACCGCCCTCTCGGTGTCACCGAGGCCTCCGAGCCTGCGCAGCTCTCTCTCCAGGTCGACGATCCTCTTCATCTTGTATATGTACCACGGATCGATACCGGTCAAGCGGGAAATCTCCTCCACCTGCAGACCGGCCTTGAGGGCTTCAGCGATCAGGAAGACCCTGTAGGGTTTCTGCTCAGCCAGCTCCCTCCTCAACTCCTCAGCGGGCCTCGGCTCCCGATCCCACGGGTTCGCGACGAGCCCCCTCGCTCCGATGTCGAGCATCCTTAGAGCCTTCTGGAGAGCCTCCTCGAAGCATCTACCGATCGCCATGACCTCACCGATGCTCCGCATCTCGGTCCCGATGACCGGCTTCACCCCCGGGAACTTCTCGAAATCCCACCGCGGCACCTTGACAACGACGTAGTCGAGCGCCGGCTCGAAGTGCGCCGTCGTTACACCGGTCACGGTGTTCATCAACTCGGGGAGCCTGTAGCCGAGGGCCAGCTTAGCAGCTATGTACGCCAGCGGGTACCCTGTGGCCTTACTAGCTAACGCGCTGCTTCTCGACATCCTCGGGTTGGTCTCGATAACGTAGAACTCCTCCGACCTGGGATCGAGCGCGAGCTGGACGTTGCACTCCCCAACCACGCCGATCGCCCTGGCGACCGCCAGCGAAGCATCCCTCAGCGCCTGGTACTCGCGGTTCGTTAGCGTCTGGGATGGCGCGACAACGATCGAGTCGCCCGTGTGAACACCCATCGGGTCGACGTTCTCGAGGCAAGCCACAGCGACCGCGTTGTCGGCGGAGTCCCTCACCACCTCAAACTCGACTTCCTTCCACTTGTCCAGGTACTTCTCCACGAGCACCTGCTTAACAGGCGACTGGGCGAAGGCCTTCGCGATCCCCTCGCTCAGCTGCTCCCTGCTCCACGCTACGAAGGAGCCCGCCCCTCCTAGGTTGAACGCGACTCGAACCATCACCGGATAGCCTATCTCTTCAGCCGCCTCGATAGCCTCGCTCGGCGAGTAGGCGGCCCTCGAGGGTGGGACAGGTATCCCGTGCTCCACCATCGTCTTCCTGAAGAGGTTACGATCCGAAGCCCGCACAATGCTCTCCACGGGTGTGCCGAGAACCTTCACGCCGTACCTGTCCAGAACCCCCCTCCTCGCCAGCTCAACCCCGCAGTTCAGCGCTGCTTGGCCGCCGAAACCGAGCAGTATGCCATCTGGCCTCTCCCTCTCGATCACCCTCTCGACGAAATCCGGCTGAACGGGCAGCAGGTAGACCTTGTCGGCCAACTCCTTCGACGTTTGTATCGTCGCAACGTTCGGGTTGACGACAACAACTTCGATCCCCTCCTCCTTCAAAGCCTTGATCGCTTGGGACCCGCTGTAATCGAACTCCGCAGCCTCAGCGATCTTTATGGCCCCTGATCCCAGCAGCAGAACCTTCCTGACGTCGCCCGTAGAAGAGCGGGAAGCAGCTGTGCGGTGTAAACCCGCGCTCGAGAGAGCGCTTTCCCTTAGGGCTCGAGGCAAGACCCTGACCCGGGCTGGCTCTGACAGCCTAGAAAAAGCTTTTGGTTATTTTAAGCGTGGAACGCTCAGATTATGAAGCGCTCGAGGAACTTTCGCGCCAGGATCAAGCCCTCCTCGTAGCCGAAGTAGGGGTCCTCGTGCTCGATGCTGATCGCGTAGTCGTACTTGTGCTTCTTCAGGACGGAGAAGAAACCCGTCCAGTCGAGCTGGCCGAAGCCGGGGAGACGGTGGGGGCACCACCCCCCTACAGTGACTCCAAGCTCTTTCACGCGCTCCCAGAGAACCATAGCGTCCTTCGCGTGCACGTGGAAGATCCTGCCGCCGAACTCGTCCGCTGCCCTCACGGGGTCGATGAGCTGGCAGATCAAGTGGCTTGGGTCGAACTCGAGGCCCAGATTCGGCGATCCCAGCTCCTCGAAGACGGCTCGCCAGATGTCGGGCCGGTACATGATGTTGGCGGGGCAGTTCTCGATCGCCACTTTGACCCCACAGTCCTCAGCCTTCCTCAAGATCGGGGGCCAGACCTTCTTGATCTCCTCTATGTTCCTATCCACGTCGCCGGGGTGCTTGCCCAGCCAGCCCGTAACCACGGATTTCTCCAGCTTGTAGCTCGCCTCGATGAGCTTCAGGAAGTGCTCGGAGTGAAGCTTCCGCGTCGAGGGGTCCGGGTCGATCGGGTTCCCGTAGAAGCCCAGCGCGCTGATCACAACTCCCGTCTCAGCCTCGAGCTCCCTGATCGCTCGGGGGTTCCTGATCACCTCATCGACGTCCAAGAACTTGGAGCCGGGCGGCGCGGCCACGCTGATCGAGTGAAAGCCGTGCTTCTTCGCCCACTCCAAGGTTTTCTTCAAGTCGCCCAACTGCCCGCCCGTGAAGAAGCCCAACAGCATGGCCCTCCGCTCTGTGCGGGGGGTTAACGGTAAAAATGGTTTGTGGAGACCATAAATCTTCTAAGCCTTCGGGGGAGGGAGTTGCGTGGCTAAAGTCGTTGTTGGCTCTGATGACGTGTACCCCCTGGCTAGGTTCGTAGTGGAGCTTTTGAAGGCGCGAGGCTTCGAAGTGGTGACGGTTGGCGCGCTGAGGGAGGGGAGGCTCGTCCCGTGGCCCGACGTTGGTTTCGAGGTGGGGGAGGCGGTGGCGAAGGGCGAGGCAGCTTTCGGCGTTGTCGTATGCTACACCGGCACGGGGGTTTCGATTGCTGCTAACAAGGTGAAGGGTGTTAGAGCTGCGCTCTGCTTCGACGCTCAGACTGCGAGGGGCGCGAGGCTGTGGAACGACGCCAACGTCCTAGCGCTGAGCGCCCGCTTGACGAGCGAGGAGGTTGCGAAAGAAATCTTGGAGGCGTGGTTGTCGGTGGAGAAGCCCGACCCCAGCGAGATCGAAAACATCAGGAGGCTGAGGGAGTACGACGAGAAGCGAGGCTAGCCCTTCTCCAGCGTCAGCAGCTGCACGGAGTAGGGCTCGATAGTGCAGATGGAGCCTCTGCATTCAAGATCCTCCAAATCCCTGCGCGCGTCAATAGCTTGAACCCTCGCGACTCTGTACCCTTCAGCCGCGATCTCGTACCTGACCTGGGCTGAGCCGTAGTTCACTACGAGCAGGCGCAGCGACCCGTCCCGCTTCAGGCCCGCCATCGCGTACAGCAGCCCTCTCTCAACGACAACCGCAACCCTCACGCTGTCCTCCACCAGCTCCCTGTAGGCCAACCAGACGTAGTAGGGCTTGCCCGGCCTACCATCACTGTGGAAGAGGCCGCCCCACATCCATGCGTCACCGCGGTACAGTGTAGCGATGTCCACGGGCGCATCCTCCATGAGGATGAGAGCAGCGGCCTGGAACGCCGCCGCTTGAGAGCTCCTGAAAATCTCCCAAGGCTCGCCCTCCTGATGAGCGAAGTTCCACTCGGTCAGTACGCTTGGGAGCGCGCCGTAGCCGTGCCTCTCCATCGCGCGTCGCACCGCTCTAGCTCTCTCGGCAACTTCGACAGGGTTCTTCGTGTAGATGTGCCACGAGACGAAGTCGATGGGAACCCCCCTCGAAGACGTGTAGGCTAGAAACCTGTCTAGGAAACCGACGTTCCACGCGATCCCCGGTCCACCGACAACGGCGTCCGGGTTTGCCTCCTTGATCGCCCTGGCGACTTTCTCGTAGAGCTCGAAGAACTCTGTTTCAGAAAGGTTCCAGAACCAATCGATATCGGGTTCGTTCCATATCTCGAACCAGATGTTTTTGTAGTTGTAACCGTTGGCCCAGCCCTTCGTGTAGTGGAGCACGATGTGCTTAGCGACTTCCGCGAGCTTATCAAAGCTCACGTGAGGTTTATTCTTAGGCGGATCGTTCCAATCATAGCCGATCCTGAGGATGAGGATGTCGGCCAGCTTGAGGGCCGCTTCCACGTGCCGGTCGAGAGCAGTGAAGTTGTAACTACGGGGGTCTCCGGGGTCCGCATCAGGGTTTGGGAAAATCGTGTCGAGCTCGTCGACCACCCAAAGGTCGTGAAACCTGATGACCTTCACGCCCAGCTTAGCGTAGTGCGAGCTCAGGTCGAGAGTCAAAGCCCGATCCCAACCCCGGGGGCTCCAAGGGCCGCAGTTCACCCCTCTTAGATCCTTGAAACGCCCGAGCACCTGGCCCGGTTGCACCACAACCCTCTCGTTCGGCCCCTCGGAAAGCAGCTTGAAAGCACCAATAAGAGCAGCGACCCCGATCGCTACTCCGACCACCACCCACCTGAGGGGTCTGGCCATCGAATCCGGATGTAGCAAGTGATAAAAAGCAATGAGGTACGATGCCTGCCATGCGAATCGTAGTGACGAACGACGACGGTTTGAGGAGCCCGGGGCTCCGCCTGCTGTACGAGGCTGTGAGAGAGCTGGGGGAGGCGATCATCGTAGCGCCCCTGGAGCAGGCTTCAGCTCGGGGAGGTATGCTTACGCTCGACGAGCCGATCCGAGTGTACGAGGTCGACCTCGGCTACGCGAAGGCCTTCGGTATCACGGGATCGCCGAGAGACGTTGTACACGTGGCTCGAGAGGTGTTCGGGGGCGCTGACCTCCTCGTCTCGGGGGTTAACGTGGGCGAGAACACGAGCGTTCAGAACATACTCGTTTCGGGCACCGTCGGTGCTGCATTCGAAGCCGCTCTCTTCGGCATCGCCGGCATCGCGTACTCCGCGGATGTTGAGAAAGCTGAAACATTCCTCGATACGGGTTACGCCGAGTTCGTAAAGACGGTCTGCGGGGAGATTGCGAGGTACGTGGTCGAGAGGGGGATGCCGAAGGGGGTTGACGTGCTTAACGTCAACTTGCCGCGAAGGCCCTCGAGGATCGTTAAGGTTGCTCCGCCCGCTAGGCTGCGCTGGATCGAGAGGCTCGATAAGCGCCTTGACCCGCGCGGCAAGCCCTACTACTGGCTGTACGGGGAGGCCGCGCAACCGGAACCGGGGACGGACTCGTACGTAGTGTTCGTTGAGGGTGGGATCTCCATCACACCTCTGGCCTTGAGCCTCCGCGGCGTCGATGCGTCGCTGCTCGACGAGCTGATCCAGGCTTTGCGATCTGCGATAGAAAAAAGCCTAAAACCCTAGCATTACGATGCGCGCGTGGCTGACGGCAGCAAGCCCGCCGTAGATCGAGTCCTCATCGCTTCAGTGGTGGGCAACGCCCTCGTGTGCTCCGTCAAGATCGCTGGCGGCTTGTTGTCCGGCAGCACCGCTTTGCTTGCTGACGGAAGCGACTCGATTCTAAACGTCGTGAGCGGCGCTCTAGCTTATAGGTTCAGGAGGGAAGCTGAGAAGCCCCCAGACTTCGAGCACCCCTACGGGCACTCTCTCCTCGAGGTCTACGGGTCACTGCTGATAGTAATGTTAATGGTTGCCACCTTCTCGTTTATCGGCTACATGGCGCTCGACAGGCTGATGCACGGTGAGCTGGAGCGCGTGGATCCTATCGGCGTGCTCTTCGCCACCGTATCGCTCGCGCTTAACCTCACCGTCTCCACGCTGCTGAGGATCCTCGGGCGTGGGAGCGTTATAGCCAGGGCTGAGTCGCGCCACGTGAGCTTCGACGTGTTCGAGGGCCTCCTGACTCTAACCGGGGTGGCTTTGGGTGCCTACGTCTCCGCGCTGTTCGACATCGCGGCCACCTTCGCTCTACTCGCTCTAGTAGCCTTCACGGTCTTCCTAACCCTGCGCGAGCTGAGGGGCTTCATAACAGCTGAGAGCCCTCCGGAAAACCTCGTCAGAGAGATCGAGCGCGCGCTGGCCAGCGTGGAGGGGGTGAAGGGAGTGCATCAGCTGCGCGTGAGGCAGGCCGCGGACACCATTTTCGCCGACGTTCACCTGGAGGTGGAACGCGGGATCACCATTGAGGAGGCTCATCGGATAAGCGAGGAGGCTGAGCGGAATGTGAAGGAGAGGCTGGGTAACGTCGATATAGTCGTCCACATCGAGCCCGAGGGGGAGGGTTAACGCGTGCGACGAAAAGTATAAGTTCAGCTTCTCAACGCGTGCACGTGGCTTCGCCGAGCATCCCGGACGACGTGAGGCAGTTCATCGAGCTGGCACGAAAGCGCGGCTACAACGTCACCAAAGTCGCTATCGCGAAGGTCCCCTTCGAGCGGTACTACTACTTTGAGAATGGCGAGTACGTCGGCGAGATCGGGGAGGAGGTTGCCCTCGAGTCCAACATCGTCATGGCTCACGACGACATCTGCATCCTCTTCTACAACGATGAACCAGTGCTCGTGATGACGCGGGGAGGAAGGGGGAATCGGGAAGGCATAGGAGCGGCGAAACCGCAATAAGAGGGGCGGGAGTGGTTGCGGAGTGCCCGATAGACTGATCGCTGTACTCGACGTCGGGAAGACGAATAAGAAGTTCACCGTCTACACGGAGCAGCTCCAACCTCTCTTCTCCACTTCCACGCGGATCGGGGAGATAAGCGTGGAGGGCATCCTCTGCGACGACGCTGAGGCGATCGTCAAGTGGGCTCGAGCGGCTCTCGCCGAGTGGGCGGGGAGGGTGTCCGCCATCGCTGTCACGACGCACGGGGCTACGCTGGCCCTCCTCGACGAGCGGGGGGAACTGGCGATGCCTGTCGTGTCCTACAACCATGAGGTGGGAGAGGAGGTCAAGTCGGAGTTCTACGCCCGCTTCGGCAGCCCCGAGGAGCTCTACACTCGAACTGGGACACCCCCGCTCGGCCAGCTCCTGAACGCGGGCGTCCAGCTCTTCTGGATTTCAACGAGGTTCCCCGACAGGTACCGCAGGGCTAGAAAGCTGCTCTTCCTGCCCCAGTACATCGTCCACGCCCTCTCCAATCTCGAAGCTGCCGAGCTCACATCGATCGGGTGCCACACTTACCTTTGGGACCTAGTGGACAGCAGGTGGAGCAGCGTAGCCGAAGGCTTGGACGCCCACAGCCTCTCACCGGGGACCAGGAGCGTGTGGGAGCCCCTTGGCCGGCTGAGGGGAGCAGTGGTGACTCCCGGCATCCATGACTCGAACGCCGCGCTTCTGCCGTACCTGGCTGTCGAACGGGAGGAGTTCGTGCTCGCCTCCACCGGCACGTGGTGCGTCCTGATGTACCCCGGCGCGCCCTTCGCCCCCGAGCCTGTCGACATGAGCCGGGACATCCTCTACTACGTTGACGCCTACGGGAGGCCGGTCAAGGCGGCCCGCTTCAAGATCGGGTTTGAGTTCGACTACTACGTTGAAGACATCAGGCGGCGCTTCGGAGTCGAGCCCCTCAAGATCGCGCTAGATGAGAGCCTGGCGGTGGAGGTTCTGAAGGAGGCGCGCGCGTTCTACGTTCCCACCCTGACCCCTGGTACAGGCCAGTTCCCGCGATCCAAGGGGCGTCTCGTCGGCGACCCCGGTGACGCCGTGCGGGCGTACTACTACCTCAACCTCTCCCTCGCGGTTCAAACCTGGTACGCGCTCAACCTGCTGACAGGCGGCAAGGGGGTTAAGGTCTACGTGCAGGGGGGTTTCGCGCGGAACGATGTCTACCTTTCCTACCTGTCAACGCTGCTCCGCAACTGTGAAATCGTGAGGGCGGAGAACCCGGAGGCCACGAGCCTGGGTGCGGCGGTGACAGCGCTGTGCGCGCTGGAGGGTGTTGAACCGAGGGGGTTGAGCGTTGAGCCACCCGGGCTGCGCGGCTCAAGAGTCAAGCCCCTCAAGGTCGAGGATCGCTACGTTGAGGGCTACGTTGAGAAGTTTCTACGGCACTGTGCTGAGCAGTTTTAAGGCTTTGAGGGCCTCTAGTTTGAGATGAAGGTTTGCGTGCTGTACTCCGGGGGGAAGGACTCGAACCTCGCCCTCCTAGAGGCTCGCGAGCGCCACGAGGTTGCGTGCCTCGTCACTCTGGTGCCTAGCTCGCTGGAGAGCTGGCTCTTCCACTACCCTAACGTGAACCTCGTCCCGCTGCAGGCGGAAGCGCTGGGCCTTCCGCTGATGCTCCACAGATGCCCTGATGATGAGGCGGGGAGCCTGGCCGCGCTTGAGAGGGCGCTGGGGGAGGCGGTTGAGTTCTACGGGGTGGAGGGGGTTGTGACGGGCGCCGTAAAGTCGAGGTACCAGGCTGAAAGGTTCGCCGCCGTCTGCCGAAGGTTGGGGCTGGAGTGCATCAACCCGCTCTGGGGCAGGAGCGAGGTGGAGCTTCTTCGCGAGGTTTTGAGGCGCCGCATCGAGGCAATCTTCACACGCGTGGCTGGTTACCCGCTCAGCGCATCCCTACTCGGCAAGAAAATCGATGAGAGGGTGGTGGAGTGGTTGAGCGGGCTCGCACACATCGTGAACCCCTCCGGTGAGGGGGGCGAGTACGAGACGTTCGTCCTCGACATGCCCCTCTTCAAGTGGAGGATAGAGCCTGTGGAGTGGAGAGTGGAAGGCACGGACTACGATGCGGTGCTAATCATCGAGAGGGCCGAGCTGCGAGCACGCTGAAGAAGGGGGAGCGACCCGACGCGTCAGCTACCCTCCGCTGCCTCAACTCTGGAGCGTAAAAGAAATCTGATGATCTACTTCTTGATGGGGAGGTCAATCTTCAGTTTTCTCACCAGTTCCTTGTACCTGTTCCTGACGGTGACTTCTGTGACCTGGGCTGCTCGAGCGACCTCCTTCTGAGTCCTCACTTCGCCTCTCCTTAACGCGGCGATGTAGATCGCTGCTGCCGCCAGCCCCGCTGGATCCTTGCCCGCGGTGATGCCTATCTGCTGCGCCTGCTTCAGTATGTCTATCGCGTCCCTAACCGTAGCGGCGCTCACTCGCAGCATGTTCCCTATGCGGGGGGCGAAGTCGATGGGGTTGGGTAGCGGAACTCTAATCGAAGTCTCCCTGAGCAGGAGCCTGTAGCACCTGGCCACCTCCTTGCGCCCGGCTCTCGTGTACCTGGAGATCTCGTCGAGCGTCCTTGGGATCTTCAGCTCCCTGCAAGCCGCGTAGATGGCTGCCGCTACGACGGACTCGATCGAGCGGCCCCTTACGAGACCCGTCTCGAGGGCCCTCCTGTAGATCTCGCTGGCGCGATCCAGGATCCTCTTCGGTAGCCCCAGCTGGGCACCGAGCCTCTCCAGCTCCTGCTGGGCCTGGATCAGGTTGCGCTCGAGGCTGGACTGCGCTTGCGCTCTCATGTGCCACCTGCGCAACCTGAACATCTCGACCTTCTTCCTCAACCCGAGCTCGCGGCCGGCAGCGTCCTTGCTCCTCCAGTCGATCTCCGTAGCGAGGGCGTCCGGCGTGTACCTCAGGATTGGGGCGCCAACCCTGCTCCTCTTCTCCCTCTCCTCACCGTCGAAAGCCCTCCACTCGGGGCCCTTGTCGATCTCCTTCTCGCTGACGACGTAGCCGCAGGAGGCACAGATGATCTCGCCCCTCATCGGGTCGTATATCAAACGTTCAGAACCGCACTGCGGGCAGCTTTTTATCTCCTCCGTGGGGAGGAACTTCGCAATCAGATCCTCATTAACTTTTTCCGACATAATACCACCCGAAACCTTTTTAAGGGCCGTAGAATGGCCTATTTAAGCTTTTCGTTTATATGAGCGAGCGCATCGACAAGCCTGAGCACGTCATCGATAAAAGAGCGGATTTTCGCAGCCTTTGAGTGGCAGGAGCAGGAGGCCTCAACGACGATTAAGGCTCCACTCCTGCTCGTTGAGATCGTCGAGCAACCACCGCTCCAATCGTCGGGGGAGAGGGCCGCCTTTAAAGCTTCAGCTTCCCTCTCATCCACCTGCGGCAGCTTCAGCAGGACGCCGACCTCCCTAAGCGCCAGTTGACATCACCCTCTCCACTTCCGCCAGAAAGTCCTCCAACTTTCCAGCCGGTATCGTCGCGCCCCCCGCTCTCTCATGGCCCCCGCCAATCCCACCCACTTTCTCGGCAGCTTTTCGCAGAACTTCGCCCACCACGACTTGAGGACCATCAGCCCTCCGCGCGGAGATCTTGATGCCGTCCGGTGAGTCTAGAGCCACGAGGAGGAGCTTGCCGCTCTTCACGTAGGGGAGGAGTAGGGAGGCGAGAGCCCCGCTAACCCGCTCGTTGAGGAAGCTCCTGCCCCTCAGATCCACCAGCATGAGGCGCTCGCTCTCCCGTATCGGCTTCTCCTCCCTAACGCACTTGAACGCTCTTGAGAGGAGGGACCGGTACTGGGCGGCGACATTGATCGCCTTCAGAAGCAGGTCGCCCCTGGCGCCGAGGCACAGGGCGACGGCTACGTCGTAGGACCCGATCCTCCCGCTGGCGTTCAGCAGCTGAGCGTACTCCCTCGCGTCCCTGAGGGGGCTGTCGGGTGCCTCGCCGAGGATCACGTAGCTGGCCCCGTAGATCCGCTCCGCCTCGCTCGCCGTGTACCCGTACTTCAGCATGAGCTTGACGAGCTCGGAGGCCAGCTTCCTCCTCTCCTCCTTAGTCAGTTCGCCGAGTGTCCTGTGCTTGTCTCCAGAGGCCGGCTCAATGTTGATGCTCTTGAGGAAGGAGAAAGCGTTGCCCTCGTCTCCCGTTAAACCGGGCAGGAAGGGGTCAGTCGTGTAAGCTAACGCCTTCACGATTGGCCTCGCGGGACCCCCGAACAGCCTAAGGTCTATCCTCTCCTCGATGAGCCCAGCCTCCACAGCCTCCCTCACTATCATCCTGTTTACGCCGATGAGCCTGAAGCGTTCACCCACATCCTGCCTATCTCCGAGCGCTCCGACGATGGCTAGGGGGGCGAAGTCGACCGCTTCCTCCCCCAGCAGCTCCTTCGCGAGGAGGTAAGCGAGGCCGGAGCTGCTCACCTCTCGCGACCCATCGATTCCGCACCGATGCGGGTTAACCTCTACAACCCCTTCTCCAGCCCCCTGCGGCAGGTGGTGGTCGAGGACCACGACGGTAGTCTTCAGCTTCGAAAGTTCTCTTACGCTGCCGCTGCCCATGTCTGAGAGGAGGGTTAAGGGGTAGTCCGAGGCTAGAGCTTGAAGCTTTCCAAGGCTTGAGGGCGTCATTTGCTCGAGGATGAGGAGGTGCACGACGAAACCTCTGCTTGCTAGCGCCTTGAGGAGTATCGAGGCGGCGGACAACCCGTCCGCGTCGTAGTGGGAGGCTAGCAGTGCTCGCCGCTCGCTGCACGCTTCGATAGTCGAGGCTGCGCGCTCTAGCTGCTTGGAGAGTTCATGCGCTTCAGCCATGAGCGAGGCTTGAGCTAGAGCTACGCTAAAAGCCTATTCGTTAAGTGAAGATACTCACCCTCTCGGGCTTGTACTCCCAGTTTGGCGGCAGTAATCCAACCCGCTTGTAGTACTTCGCTAACCTTCGTATCTTCGACTCGATGAGGATCAACCCCCTCTTCGAGTGGTAGTCCTTCGGGTGCTCCTCGAGGTGCCTCCTAACCCTCATCGCCCTCCTTATCAGGTTAGCCAGATCCTCAGGAACTTCAGGCGCCAAACCCCTTTCACGCAGGATGCGAACCAGCTTCTTACCAGTTACAGCCCGCACGCTGGGGATGCCGTACTGATCCCTCAGTATCGTGCCGATCATAGATGGGGGGTAGCCTCTCCGATAGAGCGAGACTACCAGCTCTTCCACCTGCTCCGGCGGAATCGTCACCCACTCCGGCTTCACGATCTCCACGGGGCGCGTTGAGCCTGATCTACCCTTCTCGTGGCGCTTATTCACGGTGGCGCGGAGGCCCCCATTCAAATATAAGCGTTATGCTCAAGCCCGGAGAACTCTACGCCTCTCAGCAACGTACCTCCCTCGCCTCCTAATCTCGGTCACCTTATCCTCCACCAGCTTTGCCGTTGCCTCACCCCTGGCCTCCCCGTACCCCCGGAGGAAGGCTCTGTAGAGGCTGGGGGCTAGCGAAGGGACTGTGCTCTCCAGTGAGCGGAGCATGAGGTGTACGTCAACGCCCTGCTCCTCCAGGTCGTTGCTGAAGGAGCCCAAGCCGAAGTCGATGATGAAGATCCCCCGGCTTGACGCTACCACATTGGCTGCTGTCAAATCCCCGTGCACGATGCCTCTCGCGTGTAGGAGGCCGGTGTAGAAGCCCAGTTCCCGGAAAACTGCCTCTCTCCCCTCCATGCTGGGGAGCACCTCCCTCAACCGGGGACCGGGGATGTAGTCCATCATGAGCACGAAGAACTCGGGGTTCACGTAGAGAAGGGTGGGTGCTGGCACGCCGAGCTTCCGAGCTTCGGCGAGCAGCTTCGCCTCCAGCGCCGTCCTCTCCCTCCTCAATCTCCCGTCGAGCTCGGGAGCCCGGTACGGCTTCGGCAGCCGAACTTTAGCAACAGCATCGAAGGACCTCCACTCGCACCTAATCACGACTGCTTCAGCTCCCACCCCGAGCAGCCCGATCGGTTTTGAGCCTACGGCTTTGACGAGCTCCTCGGCTTCCGCGAGAACCGCTCTCATCGTGAGGAGCACAAGCACAACGCTTATAAGAGGTTCTTCGGAGCGTCTTCTACACTTTCGGTGAACTCTCATGTTTAAGCTGGTCGAGTGCGAAGACGTTGTAAGGATCCCACCCAGCCTCATCGGCGTCCCCTTGAAGGAGGCCGTTCTGGAGGTCCTGAGGCGCGAGTACGTGGGTCAAGTGATCAAGAACCTCGGAGTCGTAGTGAGCGTGCTCGATGCGGAGGCCAATGAGTTCGGTATCATCCTGCCAGGCGAGGGCAGCCTCTACCACGAGGCTAGGTTCAAGATGCTGGTCTACACACCAGTGATCCAAGAAGTGGTCGAGGGGGAGGTAATGATCGTCGAGTCGACGGGCGTCATCGTCCGGTTGGGGCCCGTTGAGGGCTACATACACCGGAGCCAGATAATGGACGAGACGATCTCCTACAGCAGAGAGCAAAGCGTCATCATCGGCGAGAAGAGCGGGAAGGTTCTGAGGAAAGGCGACGTCGTAAGAGCACGAATCGTCGCGGTCAGCTACGGTGGAAGGAAGCAGGCCTTAAGGGTTCAGCTCACGATGAAGCAGCCGTACCTCGGGAAGCTCGAGTGGATCCGGGAGGAGCTGAAGAAAGCCGAAAAAGCGGCTCAATTGCAGGTAAAACAGGAGGCCGAAGCCAAGCCGAAGCCCAGCGCGAAGAGGTGAGCGATGGTGGCCACGCGAAGGAGAAAGGCCTACTTCAAAGCTTGCATGAAGTGCAAGATGCTGGTGCCCCCAAACGTCGAGATCTGCCCCAACTGCGGCAGCCGCGACTTCAGCGAGGAGTGGGAGGGGATGATCATCGTGTTCGACGTGGAGAACTCGATGGTTGCGAAGCGGCTCAACATCACGAGACCCGGCAGGTACGCCATCAAGCTGCGAGCCTAATGCTCCATCGCTTAAGGGAGGAGCACAGGCGGGCGCTCCGGATACCCTTAGGCCTAGCCCTCTACAGGCATCCCCACGAGTCCGCCAAGCTGATCCTCGAGCTAGCCGAGCTCGTCCAGCCCCCCCTCATCGTCACAGTGGGGGATTTCGTCACCGCCAACCTCAGGCGCGCCGGTTTGGAGCCCGAAGTCGCTATCGTAGACTGGAAGACCCTGAGGACGCCGCTGATGGAGGACCCCAGTTCTCTGGTCTCGGGACGCCAAGTGTACAGGTGCTCTAATCCTCCAGGCTCGCTGACGGTTGAGGCGGTCGAGCTCGTGCGCGGTGCACTCGCGAAAGCTTCCCCGAGTTTCAGAATCCTAGTGGCGGTAGAGGGGGAGGAGGATCTGCTGGCTCTGCCCGCGCTAGCATTCGCCCCGCCCCGCTCCTTCGTGATCTACGGGCTCTGGCTGGGGGCTGCAGTCGTAACCTTCTGCCACCCCCTCATTGAGAAGAACGTAAGGCTCTTCCTGAAGGTAGCGTTCGACCCGCCCCTGAGCCTGTAAACTTAAAAACGATCTCAGCTGGGGTGGACTGTGGGGAACGGGTTTAACTTGGAGATCCTCTCATCGAGGGATAACAGGCTGATCGAGCGGAAGGAGTACATAGTGAAGATCGTCCACTGGCCACAGGGGACTCCGTCGCGTAAAGAACTGCGAGAGCGAATCGCACAGATGCTGGGTGTTAGCCCGGATCTGGTGTACGTGAGGAAGCTTAAGACGGAGTACGGGAAGTGCGAGAGCCTAGCGCGGGTCCACGTCTACGAGAGCGCCGAAAGAGCCCGCAGCATTGAGCCCTCTTATATCATCAAAAGGAATTTAGGTGAAGAAGGCAAGAAGGAGGGTGGGAAGAGTGGCTGAAGTGCACAAGAGGTACGAGTACGACTACAAAACCGGTACCATAAGGCTGAAGAACAGGAAGTGCCCCCGCTGCGGATCGATACTCGCTCACCACCTCACCCCCGTAGAGCGGTGGCACTGCGGGAAGTGCGGCTACACCGACTTCGTTGTTCAGAGGAAGTAGCTGGCTCCCAGCAGGTCGACTGAGCTTAAGCCAGGCGTAGCGGCGCGAGCTTGAGCACTGCAGATCCGAGCCAGGCCGCTCCGCGCCTCTTAACGCGTAGCAGGAGGGGGAGGTGTTAGGAGGTCAACGCTTTAAGCTTGAGCCGCCATAGTAGGGAGGGGTTTGCTTTGTCCGAGCCTCTCGTGCTCGGGATCGAGAGCACCGCACACACGTTCGGAGTTGGAGTAGCAACCCCGAGCCGCATCCTCGCTGCCGTCGATTACGCTTACCAACCGAGGGCTGGCGGTATTCACCCGAGGGAGGCCGCCGAGCACCACGCGAAGGTGGCTGGCAGAGCGCTGGCGGAGGCACTAGCGGAGGCGGGCTTCAGCGTTAGGGACTTGGACGCGGTGGCCGTAGCGCTGGGCCCGGGCATGGGTCCCTGCCTCAGAGTGGGGGCGACGCTCGCCCGCTACCTGTGCGTGAAGTACTCGAAGCCCCTCGTCCCCGTGAACCACGCGGTAGCGCACATCGAGATCGCGAGGCTGACTACGGGCTTCGAGGACCCCCTCGTCGTCTACATCGCTGGTGGCAACACGCTGATAACCACATTCGTCGAGGGGAGGTACAGGATCTTCGGCGAAACCCTCGACATTCCCCTTGGTAACTGCCTCGATACATTCGCGAGGGAAGTGGGCCTCGGCTTCCCCGGTACGCCGAGAGTGGAGGAGATAGCAGCGAAAGGTCGGAAGCTCCTCGAGCTCCCCTACGTCGTGAAGGGCCAGGATCTGCAGTTCTCAGGCCTCCTCACAAAGGCCTTGAAGCTCGTGAAAGAGGGGGAGAGGCTGGAGGACGTCTGCTACAGCCTGGTGGAGACGGCGTACTCGATGCTCGTGGAGGTTGCTGAGAGGGCTCTAGCGCTCACGGGGAAGCGTGAAGTGACGCTCACGGGCGGCGTTGCGAGGAGCAAGCTGCTGACAGCGAAGCTGGAGAAGATGGCGGAGCTCCACGGCGCAGTTTTCAAGCCTGTGGAGCCCAAGTACGCCGGCGACAACGGGGCGATGATCGCGTACACCGGTGCGCTAGCCTTTAAGGCGGGTGTCACGATAAGCGTCGAGGAGAGCAGGGTACGCCCCCTCTGGCGCCTCGACCAGGTCGAGATACCCTGGAGGTAGATGGCTCACAGCTCGCCACTGTGCCTCTTGATCTTCAAGACCGCCTCGACGATATCGTCCATGTCCTCCCTCTCGGCCAGGAAGATGTGCTGAGGCAGCGTGACAACGCGCTCCACGGCCTCCCTAGCCGCCGGGTACTTCCCCCTCCTCACGATCCTCCCGAAGGGGCCGTGGGCCAGCGTCTCGTAGAGCGGGGGGTGATCGATCCTGGATGCGGGGATGCCCTCTGCCCTCAGCGCTTCAACAAACCTTCCGATGCCAGCCCCTCCGAAAGCTTCCGGCGTGTACTTGAACGCGTAGGGCCACGGCTGGTGCCTCGTCAACCTCGGATCAACCTTCACTGGCTCTACGCCCTCGATCTCGCTCAGCCGCTTCGATAGGTACTCGCTGTTCTCCTGCCTCTTCCTCAGCTGCTCCTCAAACCTGTCCAACTGCGCGAGGAGGAGGGCCGCCTGGAACTGCGTCATCCGGTAGTTGAACCAGTTCAGCCAGTACCTACCCCCCTCCGCGAAAGCCCAGTTCCGCACCCTCCCGCAATCCTTGAGCGCGTAGCACCTCTCCGCCAGCTCCTCGCTGTTCGTCGTGATCATGCCGCCCTCCCCGGCGGTTAGGAACTTGCTCTGCTGGAAGCTGAAGCAGCCCATATCGCCGATCGACCCCACAGGCTGCCCGCGCCACTGGAAGCCGTGCCCCCTCGCGCAGTCCTCGATCAGGTAGACGCCGTGCTCATCGGCTAGCTTCCGCAGCGCATCCATGTCAGGGGCTGAACCGTAGTTGTACACCGGCACAATGACCTTCGCGTTCTCCGTGAGCGCTCTCTCAACCTCCCCCGCGTCCAAGCACAGCGTCTCCGGATCGACGTCCACGATCACGACGGTTGCACCAGCCATTAGCGCGGCGCTCCCCGTCGCCGAAAACGTGAGAGCCGGGACGATCACCTCGTCCCCCGGCTTCACCCCCGCGGCCAGGTACGCGACGTGCAACGCCGCGCTGCCGCTGGAAACCGCTATACCGTAGCGGCAGCCGTGCAGCCTGGCGAACCTCTCCTCCAGCTCGCGCTCCCAGGGGCCGCTCTCGCCGACCCCGCCTCCCCAGTACCCGCTTTCGAGAACCCTCCTCAGCATCTCGAGCTCCCGATCGCCCCATACGGGCCACGTGGGCCACTTCTTCTTCCTCACCGGTTCACCGCCGCGAATGGCAAGCACTGCCACGGGTAGAGGATGGTTGTGGTGGTACTTATTCCTGCGCCAAAATGCTAGCTCAGCGCTTTGTGCATGTAGAAGGAGCCGGGAAGCACGCGGTAGCCCAGCTTCCTGTAGTACTCGCGAGCGCCGACGGCCGAGATGACGATCATTCTCCTCGCACCGTACTCGTTAGCGGCCACCTCCTCCGCGGCAGCCATGAGCCTCCTCCCCAACCCCCTGTGCTGCCACCATCCCCCTTCCTCGCCGATCGGAACCTCGGGCCCGTACACGTGCAGCTCCCTGATGAGCGCAGTGCGGTTGTCGATCTCCCACCTGCTGGGCCTCTCGCTGGGGATCCGCAGCCTCACAAAACCGAAGAGGACGTCCCTCGAAGGGTCCTCAAAAGAGATGAACTCCTCCACGCCCCCGCTGGCCTCGTACCGCCTCCTCACCAGCTTCGCATCTTCAATGCTGGGCACCTCGCCTGTCCTCAGCGCGAATCTGCCCACCTCGCGGCACCTGATGCACCTGCACTTCAACCCGTGCTTCATCATGTAGTCCCAGACGACCTCGCGCAAGTTGCCCACGGGTGGCCCCGCGGCAACCTCGCTCAACGGCACGTCGCGCTGAACCCTGATGATCCTGACCCACGGTGGGGTGATCGACTTGATCCGCGCGAGCAGCTCCACGAGGGTCTCCAGATCGTAGGGCTGGTACTCGCCCCTCCTCCAAAGCTCGTAGAGGTCCGAGCTGGGCACGACGAGCGTAGGGTAGATCTTTACGGCGTCCGGCATGAAGTCGGGGTTGCTGTAGATCTCCCTGAACGCCTCGAAATCCCCATCTGGGTCGGAGCCGGGGAGGCCGAGCATCATGTGGTACGTGACCTTGTAGGCCGCATCCTTCAGGAGTCGCGTCGCCTCCACGGTCTCTCTGACGCCGTGCCCCCTCCGCACGCGCTCAAGCACTTCGTCGTAGATCGTTTGGACCCCGAGCTCCACCCGCGTTGCACCTAGGTGGAGGAAGAGGTCGACGTGCTCCTCTCTGCAGTAGTCGGGCCTCGTCTCGAGCGTGAGCGCCACGCACCTGATCGCAGCGGTCTCGTTCCTCCTCATCGCATCCTCGAGGTAGACCCAGCCTCCGGGCGCGGCTTCAGGGAACCTGTTCAAGGCTTCGAGCGCCTGCGCGATGAACCACTCCTGGTAGTCGAGCGGCATCGCGGGGAACGTGCCGCCCATCACGATCAGCTCCACCTTGCTCGGCTTGTGGCCCATCGCTATGTACTGCCTGAGGCGGAGCCGCACTTGCTCGTACGGGTGGTAGTTCACGCGCAGAGCTCTAGCCACGGCCGGCGAGCTCTTGACGTAGCTCTGCGGGGTCCCAACCAAGGGGCCGCCCGGACAGTAGAGGCAGCGGCCGTGCGGGCAGGGGTAAGGTTGCGTCATGAGAGCAACTACCGTAACCCCCGAGAGCATTCGCGTTGGCTTACGCACACCCTTGAACAGCTTCAACCCGCGAGGCCTCGAAGGCACATCCCGCTCTATCGAGTGGAAGAGCCCCATCTTAAAGCTCCCGCGGTTTACGCGGCTAACTGCTACTAACCCCGTTTCACGCAGACTCGAACTGGTCGGCAAGCTCCGCGAGGAAGGCGAGGGGCAGCTTCCTTAGTTCATCGAGCTTGGGTAGCATCTCCCTCTCCGGCTTTAAGAACAGGGCCACTGCACCGAGCCTCTCAGCCGCCGCTATTGCGTAGCAGTCGGGCAGGGCGATCCTGAACTGCTTCCTCAGCTCCCCTGCTCTCAGTGAAGTGCTTACATCCGCGTCGACCACCCTAGCGCGCGCTAAAGCCCATTTGACGAAGTTACGGGCTTCGGCGTTGGCGTCTTCCACGCCTGCAGCCGTGTAGATCTTTGAAGCTGTGTACAGTAGCTCGGCCACGGTTAATGGCGTCAAGTAGATCTCAATCGCCCTTGGCGCGAGCGCGAGAAGCTCTTCCACACGCCCCCTGTACGGCGACGCCTCGAGGATGCACTCCAGGAGCACGCTAGTGTCGACTACGTACCTCCTCGAGGATTCTACGCGCTTTCTCCTCCTCAAGCTCCCACTCCTCCCTCAACAGCTTCTCAACGAGCCGTGAATCCACGTTCACAACCTTCGGCTTGAGCGGCTTGATGATGACGGCACCATCCCTGACCTCCGCGATCACTTCTCCACCTTCGCGGATCCCGGCTTCCTCCCTCAACGCCTTAGGGAAGACTACAACCCCCTTTTTCCCCACTTTGAGCACGAACTGCACGGTTAAACCATAGTTAGTGGTTTAACCTCTGTTAAAAGCTTAACCCAGCGCAACAGATTGTGATTGTTCAATCGCTGCACTCGAGCTCCACAACTAGGTTCCTCTTCAGCAGCACCGGCTTGTAGTCCCAAGCGTACAGCCTGAAGCCCTCGCAACCGGCCGCGCGGAGGTCACGAGCCAGCTCCCAGCGCGTGTACAGGTGGTAGTACCGCGCCGTCCCACCCCTCTTGAGGAGCACGTCCTTCGACCCCGCCGCAATAACTGTGAGGAGGTTCCCGGGGCTTAGGGCGCTCCACACGGTGAGGAGGAGGAAGCCTCTGCACACCCTCTTGAGCTCCCTGATCGCCTCCACTCTACGTTCCCTACTGTACACGTGGTGGACGACGGCGGCCGCTAGAACCGTTGAGAAAGCGTTGCTGCGGAAGGGTAGCATGGTTACTGTGCCGCGCACCGGGTGGATGCTGGCGTCAACGCGCCACTTGCGCGCCCTCCGCTGGACTACCTTGAGCATCCCACGGCTAACGTCGAGGCAAACCAGCGTATCGAGGCCACGCTCAGCCAGCCTGCAAGCCACGTAGCCGGTCCCGCAGCCGGCGTCGAGGAGTGGGGGCGAAGCTCTGCCGCCCAGCAGGCTGAGGATCCCCCTGTACCAGCCCATCCTCCCCCTATCGTAGGTCTCGGAGGCTCTGTCGAAGGGTTCGACTACGTGCACCTTCGTGAAATCGTCGAGCTCCATTGCGCGGATTAACCGGAGGGAAGGTTTAAGGCGATCTACTCTACTTATCCCCCGCGTGATGAGGGAAGAGACGATGGAGCGGTGACAGGGAGCCGTCTCACGCTGACCCCTCTAAACGAGCTCCTTGACGCTCAAGTACTCGGTCCCAACTGTCCGGAGACCGTTTGCGAGCAGGTTCTCGACGAGCAACCTCTTTGATGCGTCAATGGGTATGACGACAGCCCTAGCCCCCTGCTCCAAGCCGACCTGCCTGAGCCCCACTAGTAGAGCCTTGAGGGCCTCCAAGGCCGAATAGGAGGATAGGGCCATGTAATCGACGTAGAGCTCGTCGTCCAGCGAGAACTCGGCCACGCCCCTCAACCTCCTCCCCTTGTACGCTAACAGGGCTTCCTCCACCGGGTACCTCCTGTAGACTAGGCGATCCACCGGCTCGGTGAGTGAGCTCCACCAGGTTGACGGTTTGAACCTGGAGCTGCGGAGCACCCCCGCCTGCCGGCGCTTAAGGGTGAAAGTGTCGGAAGCCCGGGCTGGGAGGGCTTCTACCGGCGCGGACATTATGAGCACGATGCCCTTCAGCTGGTAACCGTTGCGAAGGTAGAAGTCGAGGGCGCGCTTGTTGCTGTCCTTCACGCTCAGAGCGACAACTTCAGCCCCATCGCGCCTCAGCTCGTCCTCCAGGTAAGCTAGGAGCCTGCTCCCCACCCCCATGCTCCTGCACTCGGGCTTCACAGCGATGCTGTCGATGTAGGCGAGCCTCCTGTAGCGGTAGGCGATGGCGAAGCCCACCACTTGCCCGTCGTACTCCGCGACCAGAACCTTCCTCCTCCGGGATCTCACGCTCAGCAGAGCCTTGAACCACTCAAGGTCCTCCTCGTCCAGCCCCTCCAGCGATTGGAGGTGGATCTCGAAGATCGCCTTGTAGTCGCTGCGCCGGGCAGGGCGCAGCAGTAGCTCAGCCGCGGGCTTGCCGCCCGCTTTACCTATGAGTCAACTCATGATTACTCCAGCAGAGTCGTGCCACCGGTCCCCCTTATAAAGTTTAGGCAACGTTTAGAGAGAAAAAACGTGGCAAAGAGATAGAAGAGGAAGAGGCGTGCGGGCATCACTTGACCCTCTCCGCTCTCCTGTGGGTCTTACGGCGCCTACTCTTCAGCGCCTTGCGACCGAAGTACGCGGCTAGCGCGGCCACCACGAGGCCCACGGCTGGGAAAGCCCACGCTGGAGCGGGCTCCTTCTCCGCGTAGACCTTAATCGAGGCGAACGAGGGGTCGGCGTTGTCCGCGAAGGCTGTGGCGACAACCGTCCCTGTCCCATCCCTGCACCTCACTGGCACTAGCACCCTCTTCGCGGCCCCTACAGTCACGTTGCCGAGCGTTAGCGACAGATTCGACCTCCAAACGCCCCTCTCGTCGAGGAGCTCAGCGCACCCCGTCGCTGCGAGGGTGAGATGGACGTTTTCAGCCGGGGCTGCTCCAAGGTTTCTTACGACGAGAAGTATCGAGCCCGGCCTGCTCGAGGTGAGGTTGACTTGCGCGCTCGCCGGCTCAACGATTATGACAGTTAAATCCGTCGGCTGCGCTAAAGTGATGATGACGAGCGCGGGGATTACGAGCGTGAACGGTACGCAACGCACGCGCATCAGCCCACCCGGCCCTTAAAAACCAGGCTGTGAGCCAACGTGCGGGCAGCCACAGCAGATTCTTCCGAATGCCGCTGCTCAATAAACATGCAAGTGGTGCCGCAGGGCGAGGGGTTTTGAGCTAGTAGGCGCCCAATCGCCCCGTCGCCTTCAAGCGCTTCTCCACGAGCTTTACCGCAGAGATGCCCAGAGCGAGCAGCAAAGCGGTGTAAGAGATTAGGACAACGAACTCGAGGGTTACGGGAAGCAGCGTTGGAGTACCCATGCTGTAGTGCCTCAGAAGGTCGATCGAGTAGGTGAAGGGGAGAGCTAGAGCAACGACCCTGGCGCCCTCCGGCAGAGCGGTTACGGGGAAGAAGGCGCCGCTTAGCCCGAGTTGGGGTCGAGCCCTATCGTTGGTTCATCAAGGAAGAGGATCGGAGGGTCGTGCAGCAAGGCCCTCGCGATGTTGAGCTTCGACTTCATCCCCGTGCTGTACTCCTCAACCAGCCTATCCGCGTCCGCGCTTAAGTCGAGGAGCTCGAGAAGCTGGCTTATCCTGCGCCTCGCGTGCTTTTCATCCATGTGGTACAGGCGGGCGAAGTAGAGGAGGTTCTCCCGGCCCGTCAGCTTCCAGTAGAAACCCCTATCGCTGTAGAGGCTGACCCCTATCACCTCCCTAACCCTTGGAGCTTCCTTCACCACGTGGAAGCCCCCAACCCACGCTTCACCCGAGTCGGGCAGCAGGAGCGTGCTCAGTATCTTTATCGTCGTTGTTTTTCCAGCCCCGTTTGGGCCCAGTAGCCCGAAGATCTCCCCCCTCCTGACCTCGAAGGAGACCCCCTTGAGCGCTTCAACGATCCTCCTCCTCCCGCGGAAGAGCATTCCCCCCTCTCTTGTGACGAAGGTTTTGCGGAGTTCAACGGCTTTGATAGCAGCGTCCACGCTCGCGCCTCACCGGCGACAATATATATGCGTTAGTTTACACAACCCCGCTCAAACTGTAGTTCGGCGGGGGCGGGATTGCGTCATCCCCGCGTGGCCTGTGGTTCGCGCTAGGGTTAAAGCGGTCCCGAAGCTGCTCCCCCTGTGCTGCTGCTCGCTCTCCTGCTGATCGCTCTGCTGGCGTCACCCGCGATGGTTTACTCCCGCCCGCTGGCTCCACCAACCCTTCAGCTGGTGGAGGTAGACGGGGTGCTCGTGCCCTTGCAGAACGGTGTCGTTTACCCGACCTTCGCTTTCCAGCCCTCCCGCAGGTACATCGATCTGGGGGGCGAGTGGGAGATCCTCTACGATGAGGAGGGGGGTGAGGCGATGTTCGGCGGTGTAAGGCTCTCGCTGGCGCCGAGAACGGGTGAGGTGCTTCAGCTGCTCGAGCAGCAGATGAGGACGGCCCTGGCTAGGAGCGGCTGGATGAGAACGCGAGTCCCCTCGTGCAATAACGCGAGGGGCTCCGCAAGGGAGGGGTACCAGGGGGTTGCATGGTACCGGAGGGTCTTCGAAGTCGCCGGCGGTCAGCTGGAGGGGCGCGCGAGGGTATTCCTGGTCTTCCACGGGGTCAACTACGTGGCCGACGTGTGGCTGAACGGCGTGTATCTAGGCTACCACGAGGGCGGCTTCACGCCCTTCCTGTTCGATGCTACACGCGCGCTTAAGCCCGGGTTGAACGAGCTCGTCGTCCGGGTCGATAACGTGCCCTGGGACTCTCCTGACTCTCGCTTCCTCTCGGTCCCCTACGCGAAGTGCGACTGGTGGAACTACGGTGGCATCTACCGGGAGGTCTACATAGAGATCGTGAACTCCACGTACATCGCACGGCTCGATCTGATAGCTGAGAAAGGTGCGGGTTGGACTCTCAGGGCCCGGGCCACGATCGTGAGCGACGGAGCCCGTAGGGCAACGCTCAAGCTCGCGCTCTACCCGGCCAACGCGGCGGGGCGGCTCGAGTGGAGCCCAGCCCTCGTGGCCGATCGCTCAGCACCGCTGGTTGAACTAGCCCGGGAGGTCGAGCTGCGGACAGGGATCAGCGTTTTCGAAGTCCGCCTGGACGGCCTAGAGGTCTCTGAGTGGAGCACCGAGAACCCCCGCCTCTACGTCGTGGGCGCCCAATTGGTTGTAGACGGCTTGGTTGTGGACGAGCTCTACGATCAGTTCGGCTTTAGAACAGTCGGTATCAGTGGGGGTAGGATCACGATCAACGGGGAACCCGTTTTCCTGAGGGGTGTGGCCAGGCACGAGGACCACCCTGCCTACGGAAGATCAATACCACCAGAGCTGATCTACGGGGACCTCGTCATCGTGAAGGAGGTTGGAGCGAACTTCCTTAGGACAGCCCACTACCCGAACCACCCGCTCACCTACGTGTACGCGGATCGGCTTGGCCTCCTGGTCTGGGAGGAGATACCGGTCTACTGGTTCGACTGCGCGGGCTTCCGGGTAGTAATGGAGAGGGGTGTTGCGGAGCAGATGCTGCTGGAGATGATCTTCAGAGACTTCAACCGACCCTCGATCATCATCTGGAGCTTCGCGAACGAGTGCGCCTGCAGAGAGGAGCGCGTCGCCTACCTGAGGAGGATGAGGGAGCTGGCGAAGAGGATCGATCCCACTCGGCTCCTCACCCAGGCGGTGCGGTGGGACCCGACAGACGACACCTCGCTGAGAGCCGGGCTCGACGTGCTGGCAGTCAACATGTACTTCGGCGTTTTCTACGGGAGGATCGAGGACCTGGAGGGGGCGATACAGGAGCTTCGGAGGAGGTACCCAAGCCTTCCCCTCTTAATCAGCGAGTTCGGCTACTGGTCCGGAGGCGGCGTGGGCGAGGCTGGGCAGTTGGAGTACTTCATAAAGGCATGGAGGATTATCAGGTCGAGGGCCGGGGAACTGGCTGGCGCCGTCTGGTGGACCATCTTCGACTACGACAGCATGATCGTGTTCAACACGTTCGGCGCGCTCGACTGGCACCGTACCCACCGCAAGCTGCTGTACCAGGGGCTTCGAGAGGCCTACCACGCTCCTCTCGAGCCGGAAGCTCGAGGGCAATGGGCTCCGCAGCTCTTCGCCGCGCTGATCGCAGCCTCCCTACTTGCTCTCGTTGCCGCCCGCAGGTTTCGTAAAGCATCTGAAAAAGGCATCGCTCAGAATCCCCGCGGCTCCGGTGCGTAAGTCAGCTTTTCAACATGAACTTCCAAGAGTCTATGGAGTGTCGGGATGATTGTGCGAGTTGCGGTTTTTGCACTCATGGTAGTCTACTAACGGTCTTAAGCTCGAGCATGGACTCGCAAACGGTAAGTTGTGACCGAGGAGGATTCGTCGAGTAAACTGGTCGAGCGATCAACACCCTTAATTAGGAGCAGAGTTCTCGCCCGCTTCCTCGGCTTCGACGGGAAGCCCCTCTACTTCAAGTGGGAGGGCGCGAACCCAACCGGTACGCATAAGGATAGAGCGGCTGTCGCTCACGTGCTCTCAGCGCTCGAGAAGGGGATGGAGGTTGTGACGGTCGGCACCTGCGGGAACTACGGCGTGGCTCTCGCATACTACGCGCGTCAGTTCGGCCTATCAGCGGTGATTTACGTACCGGAGGGCTACGAGAACAGCAGGATCGATGAGATGAGAAGGCTGGGGGCAGAGGTTGTGCTCGTCGAGGGGGGCTACGAGGAGGCGGTTGAAGCGAGCGTTAGGGCGGCAGCGAGTAACGGGTGGTACGACGCGAACCCTGGTAGCGTCAACAACGAACTGAGCCTCGAAGCCTACTCGAGCATCGCGAGCGAAATCGTGAGGCAGTTGGGCGACGCGCCTTACGCCGTTGCGGTCCCGGTGGGCAACGGGACGACGCTCGCCGGCCTCTACAGGGGTTTCCTAAGGATGTACAGGGAGGGCTACGCGACCGGCATCCCACGGCTCATCGCCGCAACCACCTCTCACGCCAACCAGCTCGCGCTGATCTGGAGGAGGAAGGCTACCCTGGATGAGCCGGTTCAAGTAAGGGAGACGTGGATCAACGAGCCACTCGCGGCGGCCAAAGCCCTCGACGCAGCGGAAGCCCTTGAGGCTCTCCGCTCCACGAGGGGCACGGTCTACACGTTCAGTGACGAGGAGATGCTGGAAGCAGCCATACTGATGAGAGCCCTCGAGAGGCTCCCCGCGCTCCCAGCCTCCGCCTCGTCCCTGCTTGCTCTTAACAAGTTGAAAAGCGAGGAGCTCGAGGGACCGGTAGTGGCTGTGGTGACCGGAAGGTGGATGAACGGCCGAAAGCTGTCATACTAGCGGAGGGCTTTTACGCGACCACCGACGCCAAGACTGCCCACGGCCTAGTGAGGAGGAGCGAGCGCTACAGGATCGTCGGCGTCATCGATAGCAGGCTCGCCGGCCTGGACGCTGGGGAGGTTCTCGACGGAAAGAGGCGGGGCATCAGGATCTACGCGTCGCTCGAGGAGGCGCTAGGGGAACACCCCGACGTGAGGTACCTGATAATCGGTGTTGCAACCACGGGGGGAGTACTACCTCCGGGCTACAGGGAGACGGTGAAAGCGGCGCTCAAGAGAGGGATCAGCGTCGTCTCCGGCCTCCACGAGTTCCTCAGCGACGACCCTGAGCTTGCTCAGATCGCTCGCTCCACAGGCGCGGAGATCATAGACGTCCGCAAGCTCTTCTACGGCATGCGCATCCACTACAGCGGTAGGATAAGGGAGGTGAAGGCGCTGAAGATCGTGGTGGCGGGGACGGACTCCGCCGTGGGTAAGCGGACGACCGCCTGGATGATCGCTGACGAGCTGAACGGGCGCGGCGTTAAAACGGTCTTCATCGGGACGGGGCAGACCGCGTGGATGCAGGGGGCCAAGTACGCCTTCGTCCTGGACAGCCTGATCAACGACTTCATTCCGGGAGTCCTCGAAGACGTCGTCTGGAGGGCGTACGTTGAGGAGCGCCCAAAGGCTATCGTCGTGCCTGGCCAGGGCTCACCCCTCCACCCGGTTTTCCCCGGAACCTTCGAGATCCTCAACCTGCTGAAGCCAGAGGTAACGATCCTGCAGCACGCGCCCTCCAGGAAGCACTTTGACGGCTTCCCCGAGTATCCCATGCCCCCGCTGGAAGACTACCTCAAGCTGCTGGAGATCCTCACCGGGAGGAGCGTCTTCGCGATCACGCTGAACACAGAGGGTTTGACGAGGGAGGAGGCCCTAGCTATCAGGGCGGAGCTCGAGATGAAGTACGGCATACCAACCGTCGTGCCCCTGGAGGAGGGGGTTGGCAGGATTGTGGACTTGATCCTGGAGAGGTTCCCTCAGCTGAAGGGTTAGAGGCTCAGCTCGAAGCCGCTGGGAGTTTTCCGGACGATTATCTTCACCTTCCTTACCCCATACTTCACCAGGTTCTCCGCCAAATCGACACCGACTGAGGCTACGATTAGCGCACCCACGAGCTCGCACTTGGCCTGCTCCAGTATGGAGGAGATCGCCTGGAGGGATTCGAAGTTCCTCGTCACACCCTTCACCACCAGAACTCTCGCTCCCTTCTCGAGGGCCTCCCTAGGGATGTGCAGGTAGACCGTCTCGCCCCTCTCGCTCGAACGATAGGAGGCGGTGTACAGCTTCCCCCAGCTCGCCCAGGCCCTCTCTGTCGCGACGCACGCGTCCGCGCTCAACCAGTCCGCTACTATCGCGGCGAGAGCCGAATCGCGCTCGTTTGTCGCCAGCACGAGGTCAACGTTGTCATCCCCGAACGCTTTCCACGCTATGTAGCCGACCAGGTTGAGGAAGCGGGGGTTGAAGAACAGGCGCCACTCCTCCGCTATGCCCTGGGGCTTTACGACAAGCTCCCTGATCGCCCGCTCCAGAAGGTGCTTGCTCTCGATCGCGTCCAGCAGCTTCTTCGCGGTTCCGCGCTCGGGGAACTGGACGTGACTCGTGTACCTCCAGAGGACCTGAGCCGGGACGTCTAGGAGCTCCTCTAGCTCCTTGAAGGTGTAGACCTCCTTCAATCCGCCCAGTAGCCTCACAGCGACGTACGAGCTCTCCTTATCTCTATCCCCCGAATTCGGGGGCATTCCTCTCCCTGTGTCAGGAGAGGTGCACAATAAATACCTTCTGCAAAAACATAGCCTGTGATACTCCACGAGTTCGAGGTTAAGCGGATCCTCGAGCAGTACGGAATCCCCACGGAGCAAGCAGTCCTGGTCGGCGAGGCAGACGTGGGGAGATTCGAGGAGCTAGTATCCCGCCTCAAACCCCCCTACGTCGTGAAAGCCCAGGTACGTGGGTGGGGCAGGGGGAGGATGGGCTTGGTGAGGATCGCGGGAACGCTCAGCGAGGCTAAGTCGCACGCGCTGCAAATGCTCGGTGCAACGTTCAGGGGCGAGAGAGTTAGGCACGTGATGGTCTCGGAGAAGCTCCGCGTGGTGAGGGAGCTGTACTTGTCCATGATGGTGGGTGGCTCTCCGCCGGGGGTGCTCCTCTTAGCCAGCTCCGCCGGCGGGATCGAGGTGGAGGAGGCTGCGGGAGGTGTGCTCATGCTGAGGGTGGATCCGTACACGGGCCTCAGGAGCTACCACGTGAGGCGGGTCGCGAAGCAGCTGAACACGCCGGAGAGCGCGATCGAGCCCATCCTGCGGGGCATGTACAAGGCCCTTTGGGACTACAGCCTCACCCTCCTCGAGCTCAACCCTCTAGCCGAGACTGAGCGGGGGCTCGTTGCGGTGGATCGCAAGGCCATCGCGGACACCGACTCGGGCAACCCTAGGCTCGCGGAGTTCATCTCCAGGTACGAGGAGGAGCTCGGCTCCCTGCAGCTCGAAGCTAAGCGGTGGGGTTTCGCCGCGGTGGAGCTTGAGGGAGATGTCGCGGTGGTCGGTAACGGCGCGGGGCTGACGCTGGCCACCTTGGACGCGGTGGCTGAGGCTGGCGGGAGGCCGGGTCTCTTCCTCGACCTGGGCGGTGGAGCAGCGGCGGAGCGCGTGAAAGCTGCGCTAAAGCTCGTGCTGAGCGAGCCCGGCATCCAGAAGGTGCTGGTGAACATCGTGGGCGGGATCACTAGGTGCGATGAGGTGGCGAAGGGGGTTGTCGAAGCCCTACGAGAGGCCGGTGGAAGGAGCGTTAAGCTGGTGGTACGCTTGACCGGCTTCATGGAGGAGGAGGGGAGGAGGATCCTCAGCGAGGCGGGGGTCAAGGTCTTCGGAGCGCTAGAGGAGGCTGTGAGCGAGGTGGTCGGCCCGTGACGATTCTCGTAGATCAGGGCACGAGGGTCCTCGTGCAGGGGATCACAGGGAGGCAGGGTAGCCTGCACACGGAGGAGATGCTCCGCTACGGGACAAAGGTCGTAGCCGGAGTTTCGCCCGGCAAGGGGGGTGGGAGGGTGCACGGTGTCCCGGTCTACGATACAGTGGCTGAGGCGGTGGAGGCCCACCCCGACATCAACGCGTCGATAATCTTCGTCCCGGCACGCTACGCTCCAGACGCCGTCTATGAGGCGGTTGACGCTGGGATCCCGCTGGTAGTGGTTATCACGGAGGGGATCCCGGTGCACGAAACCCTCCTCATGGTCAACTACGCCACGCGGCGGGGCTCCACGATCATCGGTCCAAACACGCCGGGCGTGATCAGCGTTGGGAAGTGCAAGGTGGGGATCATGCCGGGTCACCTCTTCAAGCCCGGGAGGATCGGTATCGTTTCGAGGAGCGGGACGCTCACCTACGAGGTCGCGTTGAGGCTCGCCGAAGCGGGCTTCGGAGTATCGACCGCCGTCGGGATCGGCGGAGACCCTGTCACTGGGCTCAGCTTCTGGGACGTCTACGAGATGTTCCAGCGGGATCCCGAAACGGACGCCGTGGTACTCGTGGGAGAGATCGGTGGAACGAGGGAGGAGGAGTTCGCCAGGGCGTACGCTGTAAGGCGCGGCAAGCCCGTCGTCGCGTACATAGCCGGCCGCTACGCGCCACCCGGCAGGAGGATGGGTCACGCCGGTGCCATAGCATTCGGCGCCCGGGGTACTTACGAGGGGAAGGTTGAGGAGCTCTCCCGAGCCGGAGTGCCCGTAGCCGGTAGCTTACGCGAGATCCCAGCGCTACTAACGCGGGCCCTAAGAGAGGCCGGCTCGGGGTAAACCGAGGATCGAGCGTAGCGGCTAAACAGCGCGCGTTTGACCGCGGTTAGCCAGCTCGTTGAAGGATTGCTAGGCCGACGGTAGATCTTCGCTCTAGCGATCGGCGAGGGGTTAGCTGAACCTGGCTAGCAGCTTCGCTAGGCTGAGCTTCCTTAGGCTCGCGAGCTCTGCGGGCTGCTTAACCAAGTGCTTGAAGTTCTCCTCGAAGGCCGGCTTCTCGACATCGTAGAGCACGCCGAGCGGGATCTTCTCCGCCTCCAAGGCAAGGTTCAAAGCCGCCTTGAAGTCCGCGGGGTCGTGCCCCTCCAGCTTGTACAGCCTTCCCCTGATCTCGCGCCTCACGTCGTAGAAGGTGGGGCAGGGCTGAATAACGTCGATTATCGCGAAGCCCCTGTGGTTTACGGCGCGCTTAATCAGCTCCTTCAAGTGCTGGACGTCGTCGCTGAAGCCGCGAGCGACGAAAGTCGCCCCGCTAGCCAAGGCTAGCAGAATTGGGTTGAAGGGCTCCTCCGGGTTCCCGGACGGCGTCGATCTGGTTCTAACACCCTTCGGGGTCGTGGGGCCCGCCTGGCCCGTCGTAAGGGCGAAGATCATGTTGTTGTGGACGATGACCGCGATACCTACGTTCCTCCGGGCCGCGTGGAGCAAGTGGCTGAGGCCGATCGAGTACGCGTCCCCGTCGCCGGTGTGGACGATAACCTTCAGGCTGGGGTTCGCCAGCTTCACGCCGACTGCAACGGGTACCGCCCTCCCGTGTATCGCGTGGAAGGCGTTCACCCCCAGGTACTCCGTCATCCTGCCGTGGCAGCCGATGCCAGCAACCGCGACCACGCTCTCCGGCTTGAGCCCCAGCTCGGCGAGCGCCGCTCTCACTGCCGCGAGGATGCCGTAGTTCCCGCAGCCCGGGCACCACTGGGGCCGCCTACCCGTGTCGAAGGCGCTAGCCACCCCTCCCACCCCGCACGAACTCCACGATCTCCTCCGGCTCCAACTGCCTCCCATCGTAGCGTAGCAGCAGCGAATCGGGCTCCCGCAGCAGGTGCTCCCTCACCAGCGACGCCAGCTGCCCCGTCGCGTTGTTCTCGGCCACCAGCACTCTGCACCCCTCGAGCTCCCTCCCGAGCGATTGGGCTGGGAAGGGCTCAAGCCAGACGACTTGGACGAGCTTAACCCCCTCCAGCTCCCTCAGGGCTTCCAGCGCCACCATCTTCGTCGAGCCCCAGACGAGGAGCGCCACTCGACCCGAACCGTACACCTTCACCCCCCTCTCCTCCGCCAGCGCCCTCAGCATCCTGAGCTTCCTGAACCGCTTCTCCTGCATCCTCCTGACGGTCTCCGGGTCGACGGTAACGAACCCCTCCTCGTCGTGCTCGTTCGCATTCGCGTAGACCCTCGCGCCCCTCGTGCCGGGGAGCAGCATCGGCGAGACGCCGTCATCCGTCACGCGATACCTGGCATAGCCCGCCGGTGCCTCACCAACGATGATGGACCCCTCGTCGGGCTCAACCCTCGGCAGCCCATCAATCGTCCAGTAGCTCTCCCCCAGGTACTTGTCGGTCAAGAGGATGACGGGAACCTGGTAGCGCCACGCAAGGTTCAGCGCCTCGCAGGTCAGCTGGTAGGCTTCAACCGGATCGCCCGGTGCCAACACAACGCGCGGGAACTCGCCGTGAGAAGCGTGGATGGCGAACCTCAAGTCGCCTTGAGCTGTGTGAGTGGGGAGCCCAGTGCTCGGTCCCGCCCGCTGGACGTTCACGACCACGATCGGCGTCTCAGTCATCGCGGCTTCGCCGAGCGCCTCAGCCATCAGAGAGAAACCGGGGCCTGAGGTTGCGACGACAGCCCTCGCTCCGGCGTACGCGGCTCCCACAGCCATGTTGATGGCCGCTAGCTCGCACTCGGCTTGAACCACGATAGCTCCAACCTCCTCCTGAACTTCAGCTAAGAAATGGAGGATGGGGGAGGCGGGCGTGATCGGGTAGGCTGCGAAGAAGCTCATGCCCCCGGCTAGCGCCCCCAACGCGACAGCCGAGTTACCGTCTAAGAGCAGGCGCCCCCCTCGCGGCTCATACTTGAGCTTGAGGCTGGATAAGGCTTCAAGCTTAACCCCCAACTCGTAAGCCATCGTCGCGACTCGCACGTTGAGCTCCGCGAGCCTCTCCCGACCCCTGTAGTAGCTCTTCACCGCCTCGAGAATCGGCTCCAGCCTCGCACCCATCATTGCTAGGAGGGCGCTCAAACCCGCGACGTTCACCGCCACGGGAGGCGCACCAGCCTTTTCCACAACCTCTCGGAGGCCCAGCGCTACGATGCGCGCGTTGCTGCAAAGCCCCTTTGCAACAGACTCGTCGCAGACGACTACCCCTCTACCCCCCAATCTCGCTTCGTGCAACCTGATGGTCTCCGCGTCGAGCGCGAGCAGCGCGTCGATCGACCGGCAGTGCGCGTACACGTTTTCGCCCAATCGACCCCTGACGAGAACCCACTGGTGCCCGCCCCGGATCGTACTAGGGTACTCGTTCGTCGCGAAGACGCTGTAGCCGTGGTAGAGCAGGGCTCTCGCTGCGATCGCTCCGGTGGCGAACACGCCCGAGCCGGCCGGCCCGCCAACCAGGACGGCTAGCTCCTTGGCAGCCATTACGCACGCGGTAGCTCAGAGTATGATATTTGTTGCTACTCATCGCGCGAAACACCATTGGAGCGCGCGTGCAGCCTCCGTTGCGAAACGGGCGATACCGCCAACCGTCCGCTAAAACTTCATTAACGGGGAGGCAGCCCCCCTGCCGACTCATTAGGCGTCCACATTTATTTACCGTTCGCCCCGATCCTCAAGCGTGAGCGAAAGCTCCTCTCAACTGCTCAGGACCGTGTTAACGACCCTACGAAGAGGGATTGAGCTGGGAGGTTTCCCGGAGCAGTTTTACACCATCCTGAGCAAGCCGGAAAGGGTGGTCATCGTCTCGATACCGGTCCGCATGGACGACAACAGGCTTGAGGTCTTCGAGGGCTTCAGAGTCCAGCACTGCAGCGCTCTGGGCCCCTACAAGGGCGGGATCCGATTCAACCCAAACGTCACGCTGGAGGACGATATCGCGCTAGCGATGCTGATGACTCTGAAGAACTCCCTTGCCGGCTTACCCTATGGGGGTGGGAAAGGGGCTGTTCGGGTGGACCCCCGCAAGCTCTCCCGGCGCGAACTGGAGATGCTGTCGAGAGGATACGTAAGAGCCCTATACTCCGTTCTCGGCGAGCTTCTCGATATCCCCGGACCCGACTCTGGGACCGATCAGCAAGTGATGGCGTGGATGGTCGACGAGTACAGCAGGTTGAAGGGCTATCCCAGCCCCGCCTCCTTCACGGGTAAGCCGGTGGAGCTTGGCGGCGACCCGGCGAGGGTTTACGCGACCGGCTTCGGGTGCGCCGTAATCACGAAGCTGGCCGCTGAGGAATTCATCGGGACCTCGAAGGGGTTGACGCTGGCCATCCAGGGCTTCGGGAACGTGGGCTCCTGGCACGCCTACTGGGCCTCCAAGATGGGCTTCAAGATCGTCGCAATATCCGATATCGGCGGCACGGTGTACGACCCCTCCGGCATCGACGTGGAAAAGGCAATGAAGGTCGTGAGGGAGACAGGAACGATCTACAATTACCCCGGTGGTGAGCACTCGAGGGATACGAAGGGGGCTCTCTACGCCGACGCCGATATCGTCGCCCCAGACGCGCTCGAGAACCAACTGACGGTCGAGAACGCGCACCTCGTCAAAGCGAAGATCGTGGTGGAGGGCGCCAACGGCCCCACCACCCCTGAGGCCGAGAGGATCCTGGCCGAGAGAGGAATCGTCGTGGTCCCGGACATGCTCGCCAACGCGGGTGGAGTTGTTACGAGCTACTTCGAGTGGGCTCAAAACCTTCAGCGCTGGAGCTGGGGCGAGGAGGAGACGAGGTCCAGGCTGGCAAAACTGATGGAGTCCAACTTCAGGAGGGTGTGCGAGCACTGGGAGAAGCTGAGGAGCCAGCGCAAGGACGCGTCCATGAGGGATGCGGCTGTCGTGGCCGCGCTGCAGCGCGTGTACGACGCCATGAAGCTTCGCGGCTGGATTTAAACCCCCGACCTCGAGCTTCGCTTATATCTTCCCCATTCACGGCTCGCGCGTGGAAGAGGTCAGAAGACAGAAGGAGGAGATCAGGAGGAGGGTTTGGAGGCTGCTGAGGGAGAAGGGGGTTGCTAGGCCGCCCTTCCCCATTGAGGGGAGGATCCCGAACTTCGCGGGTGCCGAGGCGGCGGCCGCGCTGCTGGTACGCTCACGGGCCTTCCAGAAGGCCGAAGTAGTTTTCTGCAACCCCGATTCGCCGCAGAGGCCCGTCAGAGAGGCGGCACTGCACTACGGAAAGATGGTCGTGATGGCGTCGCCGAGGCTGAGGAGCGGGTTCCTCGTGCTGAACCCCTCCAAGATCCCCCGGAGCGCCTACCGGGAGGCCTCCACAATCGCCGGGGCCTTCAAGTACGGCAGCCAGACTCTCGACAAGCTGCCGCAGATCGATCTGAAGGTCGCCGGCAGCGTAGCAGTCAGCGCAGAGGGGGGGAGGGTGGGGAAGGGGGGCGGCTTCAGCGATCTCGAGTACGCCATTCTCAGGGAGCTCGGCGTTATCGACGAAGGGGTCCCGATCGCAACGACAGTCCACGACCTGCAGATCGTCGAGCGGATCCCGATGCTGAAGCACGATGTCCCCGTCGACCTCATCTTCACCCCCAAGGGCCAAATCGAAGTGAGCGGGCCGCGAAGGAGGCCTGAGGGGGTCTACTGGGAGCTGCTCAGCCGCGACAAGCTGGAATCGATACCGGTGCTAAAGATTCTCATGGAGAGGAGGAACCTCTAGAAAGCTTCCTTCACCGCGTGCCGGTAGCTCAAACTTTAAAGCGCGGATGGCTTACCCACCGCGTGCCAGAGGGCTTCCGCGCGGCCGTCGAGGAAGCCGTGAGCGAGTACAACAGGCTGCACGGCGTTGAGGCTAGAGCCAGGATCGTGGAGCTGTCCAGCGACAGCTTCAAAGTGGAGTTCACGGGGAGCTTCTGCCTTACCTGCGGCTTCTACGACTACTTCGACGATTTAGCGTACCTTGTTAGAGAAAGGGGTTACCCGGTTAAAGCCGTGAGCATCGAAGAGCGGGAGGGGGGCGCTATCGTCGAGTACAGGGTCACGGGTGAGATGGTGGGAGAAGGAGTGAGGAGCGCCCAGCCCGAGAGGGCGGTACTGATTTTCGAGTGGAGAAGGGAGGGCTAACCGACCCAATCGCGGAGGGTCGGGGTCCGCTTGGCTACCCGGGCTATCACGGATTCGGGGCTCTCCCACTCCGGGATCTCGATGCGCAGGTAGAGCCCAGTCCTACCCACCTCATCCCTCCTCGTGAGAGCCTTAACGCGGTCCATCACGGTATCGATGGAGACCCCCAGTAGATCCGCCACCTCAGCCTCCCGGCCGATTACGGAGAACTCGATGTGCCCCGCGCCCGTCGGGATGATTGCGAGCAGCCTCTTGTTCACCCCCATTACCCTCTCGCCTCTGGTCAGCTGCTCCAGCGTGATCGAGCCGGCGAACCGGTAGAACTCCTCCTCCACCCTCGAGAGCTTGGCGAGGGGGATCGACACCTTCTCGCCGCCGCTGAGGTGGATGTAGAGCTTCGGAGTCGAGAGCGGTGTCGCCTGCACCAGCTCCCTGGCAGCGACAGCAAAGCCGGCCAGCCGCAAATGCTCCTCAACAAGCGAGGGCGGGCGGGGGTCCAGGAGGGCGACGTCGATGTCGCTACCCCTGTGCACGTCCCCGCGCGCCACGCTCCCCACAAGGAGGCTGCCGGGCAGGGCCTGCATCAACCGCTGCGCCCTTAAGCGCAGCTCGCGGAGGAGCTGCCACTGCTCCGGCGTGTAGGCGACCTCGACGCCGTCCCTGACCTTAACCGGCTTTACCCTGCCTGATCCTCCTCGCGTACTCGATCACCCGGAGCAGGTTGAGGGCGACGTCCAAGGCCTCGGAGACCTCGGAGTAGTCCTTCGCGCTCCTCAGCTCAGCGGTCACCTGCGCTAGCCGCTCCACAGCGGCCCGCTCAAGCTCCTGCAGCGTTAGGTTTCCCCGGGCCTGCAGCTCCTCCTCATCGCTGCTCACGATGACGAAGCGCTGACCGCAGCTTGGGCAGACAACCTCGCCAGTCTTCAACCGGAAGAGGGGGACGTTGCAGAAGGGGCACGTCTGCTCGAGCATCGCAGCCCCCGACTTAAGCATAGCAGCCATCTTCCTCACAACCTCGTCTTCCCGGGCGCTAGCCATACCCAACGTACCGCCATTGCTGCTTACCCCAGCCTAAAAGCGTGACTGAGCAGCGAAACTTGGGTTAGCGGGCTGGGAGAAGAGCTTTAAGCGGCATCCCGCTTTCGCGGTGGTGCTGTGACTAAGGCCGCTTCTAGCAGCGTGGCTTCGAGCTGGGAGCTCGCGTCCAGGAGGTACGTGAGGGAGGCTCTCAACCGGTTCGGCATCAAGCCGAGGAAGAGGCTGGGCCAGCACTTCCTGGTGAGCAGGAGAGCTCTTGAAGCGATCCTGGAGGCGGTTGACCCGCGGGAGGGCGAGGTCGTGTACGAGATAGGGGCGGGCTTAGGTGCGTTGACAGCCGCTCTCGCGGAGAGGGGGGCCCGCGTGGTCGCCGTCGAGGTCGACGGGAGGCTGGTGGAGGCCCTTAGGGAGCGCTTCAGGGGGTGCCCGCTCGTCGACATCCTGCACGGCGACGCGCTGCGCTTGCCGCTGCCGCGCTCCTCAAAGGTGGTGGGCAACATCCCCTACAGCATCTCCTCCCCGCTCATCGTAAAGCTGCTCCGCGAGCAGAGCTACGAGCTCGCCGTGCTTACGCTCCAGAGGGAGTTTGCGCTCAGGCTCGCAGCGAAGCCTGGAAGCAGGGATTACGGTAGACTCAGCGTTCTAGCGCAGCTGTACGCTAGCGTCGAGATCGTCGGCAGCGTGAGCCGGAAGGCCTTCTACCCGGAACCGGAGGTGGACTCGCTGATAGTCAAGCTCAAGCCGCGCAGAGAGCACATCCACCTTTTCCCCTGCGTGGAGGAACTCACAGCCCCCCTATTCTCGCAGAGGCGGAAGAAGCTCTCAAAGGTCCTCAAACGGCTGGGGCTAGACCCCGAGGCCTTTGCCAGCTTCGTCGACCTGGAGAAGAGGGTCTACGAGCTGACGCCTACGGAGATCTTGAGGCTAGCGGAAGCCCGTCATACCAGCGTTTTACCCGCGCGCTAGCATCTCAGACCCCAAACTGCCCAAATATTGCCAGAGGTTGACGCAAGGATTGCAATGACCGCGTCCCGCACGGTTTACGTTCAAGTGCTGGAGCTGATGAGAACGAAGGTTGTAGAGGTTAAACCTTCGCTGGCTGCATCCCTCTCAGCTCGGAAGATGCGGCTCGAGCGCCTCCTGGAGGCTATTATGGCCGGCCAGCTGCACGTTGAGCTAAATTAATGAGCCACAACCTGTAAGAGCTCCAGCCGATGAAAGGGTTTGGGCAAACCGATTGATGAAGAACCGGAGCAGGCATTGAGGCGCAAGGAATAAATAGAGTTTCTCACAATATGCCTGTGGAAACCCAAATAATAGAGTTGGCTAAGGGTCTCGCCGGCATTAATGAACCCTTCGAGCACGCGATCATCGTCTACGAGGACGGCTACCTACTACACCTCAGGGGCTCAACGCTCGGCGTAGGGATCCCCCTCGTCACCGACCACGGTAGAGCCGTCGCGATCGTTCACTCCCACCCCGTTCCGCGGACAGCCCCATCCCTACCGGACCTCAGAGTGCTCCTCTCGATGAAGCAGCTCGGCGTCGAGAACCCCAAGCTAGCAACTGTATACTCGGACGGCCGCGAAGCAACAGTCACCGTGTACACTCTACGCTCAACGCCGCCGCCCCATCTGATCCCGCTGCTGGAGCAGCACGCTCTCGAGTACGAGCGGTTGAACGTGGAGTCGCGCTTCGACCCGGCGATTTCGGAGAAACAGCTGCGCGAGCAGCACGCTCTCCTCAGCAGGCTGGGCTTGAGCATCGAAAGGTACCGCTTCAGGGTAGCGTCCTAGCGGAATGCTTTATTACGCAGCGGGTAGCCGCGCTACCGCAATGCGCTTATTCCATCTTACTCAGCCCTTCAGGGGGTTGGACAAGAGGTACAAGGTGATTCTCGCGGTGACAGGCTTGTACAATTGGGCTGCGAGCCTACCGGCCACCTATCTACAGATTTACACGGTTCAGCTGGGCGCTAACCCCGTTGAGCTGGGCTCGCTCTCCAGCATCGGGAGCGTGGCGAGCGCGCTCGCGGCAGCTCCGGCGGGCGCGCTCATGGCGAAGCATGGGGTGAGGAGGACGCTGCTTATCGGCTTCCTCGTCTTCGCTCTGTCAGCGTTCACCTACGCCATCGCCAGCCATTGGCTGATGCTCATCCCAGCTTTCCTCCTCTCCTTCATCGCTCCGTCCCTCATCTTCCCGATCTCGGACATCGTCATCGTTGGTGTCACGGGGCAGGGCTCGAGAGCCACAGCGATGGGCTTGTCCCGCGTCGCGTGGAACGCCTTCAGCGTTCTCGCACCACCCGTCGCAACAGCGATCGTCGTTGCGTTCGGGGGGATGACGGTCGAGGGTATTCGCCCGATCTTCCTCGTCCAGCTCGCAGCCGCTTTAATCGCAACGTTCATTATCGCCGCGCACATGGAGGACCTGAGGCTCCCGGAGGCACGCAGCGAGGAAGGGCGAAAGTCAAGCCTCTGGCGGAGCCTGAGGTGGCTATTCACTAAGCGCAAAGCGCTGGCCTGGTTCGTCGCGATGTCGGCTCAACGCTTCGGAATGGGGGTTTCGATGGCCTTCCTCCCCCTCTGGATCGTAGAGGTGAGGGGGGCGGACCCCTACGTCATTGGCGCCATGAATACGGCTGGCATAGCAGCGCTCCTTTTGCTCTCCCTGCCGGCCGGAGCCCTCTCCGACCGGTACGGCTACCTGAGGATCTACGCAGCCCTCCGAACCCTCCTGTACGCTGGCACCCTCCTCGCGCTCCTCGTCCCCAGCCGAGAGGCCCTCGTAGCTGCTGGCGGCTTAGGAATCGTCGGGCTCATGTACGGGGCTGGCTTCGCAAGCTTCATCCCGTTCATCACCGCGTTCTGGGAAACCCCGCCCCCGGAGCTCAGGGCGGCGTGGTTCACCGCATCGAGCATCATCGGCGGCCTCATCGCCGCCGTAGCCCCCCTCATCGGTGGAGCCCTCTGGATGGCGGGCTTCAGGGATCAACTGCTCCTCCTCGCCCTGGCCGTCGACGTCGCTGGGCTCGCAGTCGTCCTGCTCGGCTGCCGCTAGTAGGGGAAGAGGGGGAGCTTCACCGGCCTCCCCTCCTCAGCCGACTTGACGGCGGCCAGCGTCACCTCCAGCGTCCTCACCCCCTCGATGTACGGGACGTCGGTTTCGCGGCCCAGCTTGACGCAGTCGATGAAGTGCCGATCCTCCTCGAAGTAGGGGTCAACTGTCGCGCTAATGACGCTCCTCTCCTCGCCCCGCGCGACGATTACGTCGCCGCCCGAGCCGATGAGCTCCAGGTTCCTAGCGATCAAGCGGAAGTTCACGTCCATTCCGGCCGGCTGCGCGGCGCACGTGCTGGTTACGGAGCCGATCGCGCCCGACTTGAAGCGCATGATAACGGCTGACGCGGCCTCGATGTTGAAGTTGGGCAGGTCGCGCAGCGACCTCGTCTCGAAGTACGCTGAAACCTCCTCAACCTCGCTGCCCACCAGCCAGCGCCCCAGATCGACGAGGTGGGTCGACTGCTCAACCAGCTGGCCCCCGCTTAGCTCCCTACGCCTCCACCAGTGGTCGGGGCCCCCCGCCACGCCGCCGATCCACCATGCCTCGTACAGAATGACGTCTCCGCCCATCTCGCGGAGCAGCTGCCTCGCAGCCCTCATCGAGTCGAGGAAGCGCCTCGTGTAACCGACGAGCGTGATAACGCCCGCCCTCTCCACCGCCCTCAGGATCTCTACGGCCCTCTCGAGGGTGAGCGCGACGGGTTTCTCAACGAAGAAGTGCACACCGCGCTCGGCGCAGAGGATCTCCTGGTCGGTGTGCGCGTAGGGCGGTATGCAGATGAAGACCGCGTCCAGCTTCTCCCTCTCGAGCATCTGCCTGTAGTCGGCGTACGCTCTCCCACCGTACCTTTCAGCAAAGCTTTGCGCCCTGCTCGGCACAGCATCTGAGAAAGCAACGAGCTCGACGTCCTCCATCTTAACGAGCCTATCGGCGTGCACTTGCGCAATCCCGCCGCAGCCGATGAAGCCTACCCTAACTCTCACAAAAAGGAGTATGCGATTGAGTAAAAATCGTTAACGGGCTACGGCAGGCTTACCTCGCTCAAACCCGTTTCGCGGCGGAGGCGCTCCATGATACTCTCGCGAGAGCCCACCTCGAACACCAGCTCGTACTCGGCCACTGAAACCCTACGGCCGCCCACTTCGACCGCCGGCCGGAAGTGGAGCTCGATCTCGCCGAACCTCTCCGGCCCAGCCTCGGGGCCCGAGTTGTAGCTCTGCACGCAGCCCTTCGGGCCGGCTGGGTCGGCCTTGGCTGGGTCGAGGCACTCCTCTTGTCCTCTCGGAGCATCGTGCGTCCTCATCAGCAGCAGAGCCCACACCCCGCCCTCCCTCTCGGCTACGTGAGCTATCGCGGCGGAGCCCTCGAACGGCAGATCCTCCGGCCTCACGCCCAGCTTGCAGACGCGCGCGCCATCGATCTTGAAGGAGACGTGATCCCTCGCTACGACCAAGCGCTCGGAAGGTATCGGGCCGAAGTAGTGGACGGGTTGCGCGCCCACCTTCACTGGTACGACCGCGGCCCCCCTCGAGCCGGGCTCCACCTGGGCGAGAGCCCAAAGGTTGAAGTCGCCCGGGTAGCTGGCCAGCACTGCATCCCTCACCAGCAGCCTATCGGGAGCGGCGAGCTTGAACTCCCTCCTCACCTTCGCGTGAAGCCTCCAGCCCTTGAAGCGGTCCGTGGCCTCCATCACGCCCTCGAGCACGACCCTATCCGGGCCGGCGTAGGTGATCCTGAAGCTGCCGGGATCCAGGCTGGCGGGGCAGAACCACCCCTCGAACTTCTCCGGGTCCTCGTAGAAGAAGGCCCGCTCGGGGGAGAGCCAGAGGCGGAGCCCGCCAACGTTCCAGCCGCCCTTCTCTAAGACCACCTCTAGCTCGGGGCTGACCCAAAGCAGGTTGAGCCCGCCTACGTACAGACCTAGTACCCTCGCGCCCCTCTCAACCACGAGAACCCTCGTCGAACCCTTCTCCAGAAGAGCCGCGGCTGAGTAGCGAGAGGCGATGCTCCTCAGCTCCTCCAGCTTCATCAAGACTCCTGCGGGCTCGCCGTAAAAATGGCTAACTGCAGCCGCTAACCGGAGAAGCGCTTGGCGAACAGCTCGTAGAGGGCGAGCTGCTTCGGGTCGAGCCTCGGCTTCATCCCTCTCCGCGCTCTCTCGATATCCTCCCATGTCACAGTGGTCCTCGCGCTCCCGGTCTGCAGAGCCTCCTCGAAGAGGAGCCTCCTCACCCTCTCGGTGATCGCCTTCAGCTCGGCTGGGGTATAGTACTCGGTCTCGGCGGCCAGGCGCTCGATGACATCCTCACTCACGTCGAGGCCGCGGAGGAGGACCTTTAGGACGCTCATTCTGCCCTCCTTGTCTGGTGGCGGCACGTAGACGAGCTTGTCAAAGCGGCCGGGCCTGAGGATCGCCGCGTCCAGCTCCCATGGCTTGTTGGTGGCGCCGATCACGACGACCCCCTGCGCCGATTCAAGGCCATCCATCTCCGCGAGGAGCTGGGAGAGGGCGTTGCGCCACTCGCTGGCCTCCCTAGCCCTGGCCAGCACCTCTACCTCGTCGATGAAGAGGATCGCAGGTGCGTTCTCGCGGGCCAGATCGAACTTCTCCCTGATGAGCTGCGGCGCGCCCAGCGGGCCTGCCTTCGCCAACTCGTCGCCCGATATCGTCACGAAAGTGACGTTGAGCTCGTTTGCGAGGGCCTTGACGAGTGTGGTCTTACCCGTGCCGGGCGGCCCGTAGAGAAGGATCCCCTTCGGCAGCTTCACCCCCAGCCTCTCAGCGAGTTCCCGGTGCTTCAACGGGCCCTCGACGGCGAGCCTCAACTCCCTCTTCACTTCCTCCAAATCGCCGATGTCGTCCCACCTGACCTCCCCTACGAAGGCGGGCTTCGCCTCGACGCGTACCGCTGAGTACTTCCTGGCCAGCTCCTCGTAACGCCTCAGGCTGGAAAGGGTTATCCTTGGCCTGTACTCGTTGAGGGCTTTGACGAAGTCGTCCAGGTTCGGCTTCCCGCCTCCCACCCTCTCCCTAACCCTCTCAACGATGTACTGGATCTCAGCCGGCGAGTACCGCTCGCTCAACCTCGCTAGCTCCTCCACGTCCGCCACAACGTCGCCAAATGTTCTCCGTAGGAAGTTCTCCCAGAGCTCCCTCCTCCCCCTCGCGTCGGGGAGGGGCACGTAGATGACCTCGTCGAAGCGGCCGGGCCTGAGGAAGGACGGGTCGATCTCCTCCGGCACGTTTGTTGCCCCGACGATCAGAACTGGCACCTTCTTGTCGTGGAGCTCCTGAAGCCTACGCAGGAGGATGTCGACGAGCCTTACCGTCACTTCGTGAACGTAGCCGCGCCTCGTCCTTGCCATCGCTACCTGCTCCATCTCGTCGATCAAGAGTACGGCTGGCGCGCTCCTCTCCACCTCGTCGAGGAGGAGCGCGAGCTTGCGCTCACTCTCGCCGTACCACATCGTCAAGATCTCCTCCGCCCTCACCTCGAAGAGGGGCCAGCCCAGCTCACCGGCCATCGCCTTCGCCAGGAAGCTCTTCCCAGTGCCCGGGGGGCCAAAGAGGATAACGCCGTAGGCCCGCTTCCTCCCCCGCACGCTCTCTAGGATCTCGCGAATTCTAGCCTTCACCTGCTCCATGTCGTACACATCATCGAGCTTCGGCAGCCCTCCTACCCCGGCCTGCTGCTTCTGCTCCTCGGCTCTAGCTCCTTCTGCCGCTACTACGGGAAGAGGCTGAACCGCTTCCACCTTGTGGCACGAAACGGGGCTCCCCAGCGCAAGCGAGTAGGCAGCGGCTATCGGCAGTGCCGGGAGCAGAGCTAGGAAGCTGAGCCCCCACTCCCCACCCATAAACTCGTAGACCCAGCCCAGGACGCCCATGAGACCCGCGATCGCAAGCCAAGCGCAAAGTGGACTAAGCAACCTCGCGGGGAGCCCCCCGAGCACGGCGAAGCTCCTCCTCTCCTCCAACACCTGGAACACTCTGACGTGGATCGAGCGCGCTGCCGCAACCGCGGCCGCAGTCAGAGCGATGAAGGAGTAGGTACGGGGATCGATTAGGTAAGCGCCGGCCGACCCCAAGTTCAGCTGAAGCCACTTAGGTATCCGCTCTCCGAAGGCCGAACCCAGCGATGCGGTGTCAAGCCTCTCGAGGGGCGGGACCCCGAGCAGCACGCTGTTGCCTAGCGGCTTATACGATCCCACGAGAGCTGACGCGGACATCATCGTCAGCAGCAAGGTAACGAGGAAAGCCGCGAGAGCCTTCGGCCCAAACGCGTACCGCGCGAGAGCGGCGGAGATCCCGAGCTCGTGGTAGGGCGTGACCGCCAGAAGAGCCAGGCTGGCCGGGAGCAGCTTCGGCTGGCTCGAGCAGGTGGCTAAGGCTGCCCACACCAGGACACCCAGGGGCCCCAGAGCGTAGAGAGCCGCGGGGAGTGCCAGAATGATGAACATGCTCCTCATGGCTCTATGAGAGAAGTGCAGGAGCGCGGTCAACCCAGCAACGATGAGCCAGGCTATGGGGGGTGGATAGAAGGGAAGCGCCGCCACAAAGACGATGCAGTAGGAGGCTAGGGCCTCACCGTAGAGGAGCAGAGTGTACGCATTCAACGCGAGGCGGAAGCGTGATAACATTCGCTTCCACCCTCCGTTCATCCTAAAGTTAATAATCTTTTGTGAGGAGAGGCGGGCACGATGCCGCTCTAGGCGCAAACTTATACTACGGTTTTCGAGCAACCCCTCGTGAGAGTTGAGAAGGTGTTCGCGCGCTGGGGTGCGCTCGAGGCCTCCGTCCTTGTCTGCTACGGCGACGAGCTCGTGCTAGGCCTCTGGCCGGCGGGCCTCTTCGCCTACAACGGCAGCGAGTGGCGGCAGATCTACGAGCCGAAGGAGGTCGGCTTCTCAGCCTGGAGCTACGACATTTTCAGGGGTCGGCTCTACGTGGGCGCGGGGACCTACGGCAGCGGCCTCGTCCTCGAGTACGACGGCAGCGAGGTGAGGGAAGCGCTCAGGGTGCGCGACGGGGCGGGCGGCGGTGGCGGCCTCTTCGAGGCCTTGAGCGTTGCCGGCGGCACCCTATACGCCGGGAGGAGGAACGAGGTTTGGTCGACGGGGACGGGTGAGCAGTGGAGCAAAGCCTTCGAGTTCAAGACGGGTAAGGGCGTGTACCTGATCGGCGAGCAGGGGGGCACCCTATACATCTTCGAGGGCGAACCCATCAAACCCCCCAGCAGGGTTTACGCAATCTCCGGTGCCTCCAGCGTGGAAAGGGTTTTCAGCGAGATCGGAGCCTTCCGGTCGCACACGCCGGGGTCGAGGAGCTCGTACAGGGGCTACCTAGTCGTAGCCGACTTCGACGGCAGGGTCTACTTCTTCAGGAACTTCGAGCTCTGGGAAGTCTACAGCTTCGCGAACCGCTACGAGATAAGGGGGAACATCGCGATTAGGCCGAAGAAGATCGGCGACCTCCTCTTCCTCGCCTCAGGCACGGGTACCGGAGTCACGGAAACCCACGGGGAGCTCGTCGTCTACAACGGCAGCGAGTGGCGGCGCCTGCTGACACTCCCCCTCAACATCCACGACGTTGAGATCTTTGGCGAGAGCATATACCTGGCCTGCAACTCGCCCGCCCTACCCCTGAAGCACGGCTACAACACGTCCTACTGCTGCGTGCTGAAGCTACCGATTGAAGCGCTCGGACCGGTTTAGTACAATGGTTTGAAGCGGTAAACTTTTATCTATAAGCTTGAAAGGAGCGGGATGCACGAAGACCTTCTGCAGAGGGCCGTCGACCTGGCCCTCCAGCTCGGGGCGAGTTACGCTGAAGCCCGCTGGCACCGCCACTCCGGTGGTTCTCTCGTCGTGCGGAACGGGGAGATGATAGGTTACGGCGAGTCGATCAGGGAGGGCGTTGGAGTGAGAGTTCTCGTCAACGGAGCTCTCGGCTTCTCCGCGACCAGCACCCTCACGTGGGATAGCGTGAGGGAGGCGGTTGAGCAGGCCGTTAAGCTGGCCCGGTCCCACAGCAGGTTCATGAAAAGGCCGATCGAGTTCGCGGAGGCCCGGATGGGGAGGGCCCGCTACGAGGCGATAGCCGTCAAGCCCTTCGACTCGCTGGACATAAACGGCAAGCTGTCGGTTCTCGTCGAGTCGTGGGAAAGGGTGAGGGGCGCAGTGAAAGAGGCGAGGGTCATGACCATGATGACGAGGTACTCCGAAGATGTGGAGGAGAAGACGGTCATCAACTCCGACGGAGCCTTCGTCGTGAGCAGAGTCCCGCGCTTGACGGTCGGCTACAACTTCGTCCTCCTCCACCCGCAGAAGGGGACGATCCAGCGGAGCAAGACCTTCGGCGGGAGCGGAGGGCTTGAGCAGCTCGAGCGCTGGAGGATCCCGGAGAGCGCGGAGGAGGAGGCCCGCAACCTCGAGAACGTCCTGCTCAACGGCGTTGAGCCTCCCAAGGGCCCCGTCGACGTGATCGTGGGGAGCGAGATCGTAGGGCTCATCGTGCACGAGAGCTGCGGCCACCCCAGCGAGGCCGACAGGATCTGGGGTAGGGAGGCGGCGCAAGCGGGGATGAGCTTCATCAAGCCGGGCATGCTCGGGGAAAGGATCGGGGGCAAGCACGCGACGGTGATCGATGACCCCACGATACCGGGAAGCTACGGCTTCTACCTGTACGACGACGAGGGGGTCCCAGCCAGGGCCCGCTACCTCTACAAGGAGGGGGTCATCAACGAGCACCTGCACAACCGCTGGACGGCCAGCCTCTGGGGCACCACCAGCAACGCGGCTGCGAGGGCGATGGACCACAACAGCGAGCCGATCATCAGGATGGCAAATACTTACCTGGCGCCGGGCGACCACACCTTCGAGGAGCTGCTGGAGGGCGTGAAGCTCGGCGTCTACATGAAGAGCTACATGGAGTGGAACATCGACGACATCAGGTGGGGGCAGCGTTACGTCGGCCTCGAGTGCTACCTGATCGAGAAGGGCGAGCTCACGAAGCCCGTCCGGAACCCGGTCCTCGAGGTGACGACGAAGAGCTTCTACAGCAGCATCGACGCTGCCGGCAGGGAGGTGCGCTACGAGCCCGGCACGTGCGGCAAAGGCGAGCCGAGCCAGGGGGTGCCCGTGTGGTTCGGCGGGCCGGACGTTAGGTTAAGGAGCATCCCGCTTGGGGTGGTCGCGTGATGCAGCAGGTCCCGGTGTCGGAGTTTGCCGAGAAGCTCGTCCACGAGGCTCTGAAGAGGGGGTTTGAGGAGGCGGCCGCTATCGTCTCGAGGCAGAGGAGCACGATGGTGAAGTTCGCGAACAGCGAGGTCAGCGTAGTGCAGAGGTGGGACTCCCTCACTGTGGGGCTGTACCTGGCCAAGGAGGGCAAGATCCTGCTGACGGAGATCCACCCGACCGGTTTCGAGCAGGCCAGCGCCCTGATAGATAGAGCCCTCGCAGCTTTACCGCAGGTGAGGCCCAGCTTCCTGTACGCGCCGCTCCCCGAGCCGGAGACCCCTGAGCCGCTCCCGGGGCTCGTCGACAAGGCCATCATCGAAGCGATGCACGACCCTTCATCGCTGGCGGAGGCTATGCTCGCAGGCGCAACCGGCGCCGAGAGGGTTGCGGGCGCGCTGACCCTCTTCCACGGTCAGCGTGGCGTCGCTACGTCCAAGGGGGCGAGGCTCGAGGAAGAGGCAACGGGTTTGGAGGCCTACCTGCGCGCCTTCATAGGCGAGGCCTCGGGGCAGTGGGCTCACGGGAGCCGCAGGCTCTCGAAGGAGGCCGTTGAGCGGATGGCGCGGACCGCGGTGCAGCTGGCTGAGATGGCTAAGGGGAGGGCTGCTGACGTCGAGCCCGGCACCTACGACGTGATCCTCTCACCGATGGTTGTTGGCAACCTGATGAACTTGGTCGGCATGATGGCGAGCGGGATGGCCGTGCTCATGGGCATGTCGATCTTCGCGAGGGCTGAGCCCGGATCGAAGGTTGCATCGGAGAAGTTCTCCATCTACGACGACCCGAGGAACCCCGAGCTTCTCGGCTCAACTTCCTTCGACGACGAGGGGTTACCGACGAGGAGCAAGCCGATAATCGAGGCTGGGGCTTTGAGAACGCTCCTCCACAACTCGAAGACTGCCGCGAAGTTCGGCGCCAAGTCCACCGGTAACGCAGGGTTGATGTTCCCGCACTCTTGGACGCTGCGAGTCGCACCGGGCGACGCGAAGCTGGAGGAGATGATCGCGGAGGTAAAGAGGGGCTTGATGATAACGAACAACTGGTACACGCGGCTGCAGAACTACGTCGAGGGCATCTTCTCCACCATCGCGAGGGACGCCGCATTCTACATCGAGAACGGCGAGATCAAGCACCCCGTAGCCCGCGTAAGGATCGCCGATAGGCTCCCCAAGCTGCTCTCAAACATCGAACTTCTGGGACGAGACCTCTACGACATCAGCTGGTGGGAGGTCAGCCCAGCCGTCCGCGCCCCCTACGTGCTGGTGAGGAACATAGGGATCTCGAGGCCCTTCGTGTAAAAATAAACCTTACAACTTTTTTAACTGTACTATGCGTCCTCGTCCAGGTAGCACTTGATACCCTTGATCCATTCCAAGGCCTTCTGCACGTTTTCCCTCCCCCTTATGATGGCACCGTGCTGCGGCACGATCACCTCGATTTCGAGGTTCTCGACTCTCCTCAACCACCTTTGAACGGCGCGGTTGGATGCCAGGTACCTTTTGTGGAACTGCACCATGTACTGCACGTGCGAGTCAAAGTCGTTCACGAAGTCGTAGTTCACCCCGCTCGGGAAGAGGGAGGCGAAGAGGTCCCCGCTGTAGAGGATCTTGAGGCAGGGATCGTAGATCTGGAAGTTGCCGGGCGAGTGCAGGTAGTGGGCCGGGATCAGCTGGAGCGTGCACCCCCCCAGCCGGATGGTGCCCCCCTCGTCCGGGATGCCATCAACCCTACCCTCTAAGTCCACGCTCTGGTGGAAGGAGTGCGGAAGGAAGCGTAGCCAGAGCTGCGGTAGCAGGATCTTCGCGTTCTCGAGCGCCGTGTACCAAACCGCGGCCGCCCCTAGGATGTCTGGATCCTGGTGGGAGAAGAAGAGGTACTTGACACGTGGCGGTGGCACAAACCGCGACATCTCGGCGATCAAACGGTTGAAAACCACCCTACCGCCGGGGTCGGCTAGCAGCCCCTCACCCGAGTCAACTATCAGGAGCTGGTTGGCTTGAACGTACCCAGGGGGTGTGAGGCCCCGGAAAACAACGGCCTTGTGATCGCCCTTCTCGAAGACTATCATGGTTTGCTCTCCCAGGAAACCCCTAAAAACGTTTTAGTTCGGAGAGCTGGCCCGCCGCGGAACCTAGCCTTCGGCAACCTCGACTCTGACCCTTTCCCCGCTCGAGACGCGCCTTAGAACGTCTAAGCCTTCTACGACCCTGCCTATCACGTTGACGGGGCTGGCCGGCCTGATCTCGCCCGGCCTGCTGATGGGTGTCGGCCCGAAGAAGAGGCAGAGAGCACGACCGGGTGGCCAGTAGGCGACATCGCCGACCTCAACGAGCTCGCTCGCGTCCTCCTCGCCGGCATCGACTGGGGACTCGAAGTAGACCTCCTCCCCCCACCTCCTCGCCCGGCTCTCGAAGGGGAGGACGCGCAGGAGCGCTTCAGCGGTCCTAGCGTTCCTCCCCGTCAGCTCGACGATCACGGTGCCGGCCCTCTCGAAAACAAGCTTGACCCGCACGCTTCCCTGAGCGCGGGGGTGCTAAAAACGTCTCCCTTAGCCCTCTATGCGCAGGACGTCGCCTTCGCGCAGCAGTAGGGGTTTCGGGAACCTCGCTCCTCCCTCCAGGGGCTCGAACTCCACTGGTTCTCCGTTAACAAGGGCGCGGCGCACGCCGATGCCTTTGAGGGTTGCTACGCGGAGGACTTTCAGCTCCAGTTCGCCGTACCGCACGCTCAGCTCGCAGAAACCTCTTGAAGCAAGCAGATAGCCCCACGCTCTACCCGTGCACCAGAAAGTGCCGAACTCCGCATCCGGGGTCTTCGGGTTGAAGGACAGCTCGCCGCGCCTGCCGTCCCACTCGAAGCCGCTCAGCGCGAGGAGGAGCGCGTAGGAGGACAACGATCTCGCGTAGTTGCTGCCGCACTCGATCTCGCTCCACGGGTTCCTCTTCACCCCATCGTACCTCTCCCTGACGGCTTTCACGACTTCGAGCCCCTCCTCGACGAAGCCCTCCTGTATTAGGTGGGCGGCGAAGACGTACTCGAGGCCGCTCCAAACCTCCTCCGCGTAGGGGATCGGTATGACCGGCTTGCCCCCCTTAGGCCACGCGCAGTTGACGACGCCCCTCTCGTCGCCGAGCGCGTAGATCCTGCAGGGGTTGGGGTGGTGGCGCACGCTGGTGAAGTTGTACCTGTAGATCGATTCGAGCGCCCTCCTCACCTTGCCCCTATCCAGCACCTCGCCCAGGCCGAAGAGGTTCGCGTAGAACTGCGCCTCAACTTGTGCTATGAAGCAGGCGGGGCCCAGCTGGTACTTCATCTCGCGGTGCTCGCCGTCCCAGTAGGCTTCGATCACGCCGGGATCGCTGGCGGAGAACCTCTCGAGTAGGCTCCTGTCGCTCAAATCGATCAGCTGGACGAAGTACTCGCCGTTGAATAGGTGCTCCTCAACCCACCTCTTCCCCGACTCGAAGAGCCGCAGGTACTCCCCCTCCGCCTCCTTGTCGCCCACGTGCTCCGCCATCTCCGCCGCAGCCTTCAGCGCGGCCAGGTAAAGCCCGGTGAGCCAAGGGTTCGGGCCGAAGAGCTCGACGTCGAAGGTGTTGTGCTGCCTACCCTCTATCACGCCGTCCCCGTCGCGATCCCACGCGTCGGCGTTGCTCTCGGACCACGCGTATTCGACCATCCTCTTCAGGGTTAGCCAGAGCTCCCTCAACCACTCCTCATCCCCCGTCAGCTTCCAGTACGCGTAGGCGCGGAGCAGGCAGCCGTACTGGCCGTCGACGGCCGCGTGGGGGAAGGGCCAGGGCCTACCCGGCGGCAGGGGGAGCCGGAAGGTCATGCGCCCGTCCCCGCTCACGCTGTACCTCAGGTGGAGGCCCCACATCGACCGATCCAAGCTCGGGAAAAGGTATAGGGGGGCGAAAGCGTAGCGCCACACGTGGGCGCAGCTGCCCTCGCAGCAGCCTGAATCGACGCTGCAACCCTCAAAGCCCCACAGCGAGCCGTCCTCCAGCCTGATCACGGTCGGCGACTTCAAGATCGAGAGGTTCGCGGAGACAGCGTCCAGAACATGCGGGGGGTAGGTGGAGGAGAAGAGACAGTCCCTGAACTCGCGGGTCTTGCCGTGGAGCCAACTCCAGTTCCTGAAGCAGTGCCGGACGACGTCGATCACGCTATGGAAGATCGCGGCGTAGTAGTTCCTCCAGACGTCCCTGCCGGGCTCGGGGTTCCAGTAGTTCCTAAAGTTCGGGTAGTACCAGGCGATCAGGAACCTGACCACCCCCCTCTCGCCCGGGTTCAGCCGGAGGTGCGCGGCGAGGGAGGCGTGATCCCTGACCCCGGCCGAGGGCCTCTCGTACCTCCTGTTGCGGAGCCTCCCCGGCGAGGAGAACTCCCTCCAGAAGACCTGCAGGCTGTCGAACCAGGAACCCCTGTACCAGTACTCCTGGTAGCTCACTTCGGGGGCGTCCGTGGCGATCGCCAGCTGCCCCCACTCCGACGATCTCTCATCAACGCCCTGGGGGCTCATCAGGATCAGCTTGACCCCCTCAACCTCGCGGTACTCGTTGACGGTCCTCCCTGGCGGAGCCGGGTTCTGCGCACTCAAGCAGACGGTGTACTCCACGGCTGCGCCCACCGTGTTCTCGATTTCGATCTCGAAGAAGGCCGCGGGAATGCTGGAGTTGAAGTCGTCAAGGGGGATGAACGGGTTGAAGGCCGTCACCCGAACTTTTCCCGGGAAGTCGGGGTCGACGAAATCGATGCGCGCGATGGGGTACGTGCCCTCGAGAACGGCCTCCTTGAAGTGCGGTAGGCCGGCTAGGCTCTCCCGCTCAAGCCCGAAGCCGAACCCCCTCCCGCTCCCAGTGTAGGGCGGCGGAGGGGTGCCCTCCATCACTCGCGCGTCGATAACCCTGCCCTCAGCAACGGCCTTGACGGCGAAGTGGGTGAAGCCGTTTAAACCGCCCTTGCTCGGCCTGTTGAAGATCTCCCAGTCGACGAGTCGCCCGTTGGCCGCCAACCCTACGCAGCCTGTACCGATGCCACCAAGCGGGAACGAGGCCATCGGGGCCCTGCTACCCTCGTAAGTGAAGCAGGGTAGCTTGGAGTGGCCCGGCGAGCCCTGGGGCGTTTCGCGCACGCGGAAACGGGCTTGCGGTGCCAATTATGCCTGCTCTCGCGCCGGGATGCCGCGCGGGGCGCGCGAAAAACGCTGATATACGACGAGGGAGAGGGGTTCGCGTGAGGCTTCCGCAAAACGGGTGGGTGAAGGCCCAGCTCCATGCTCATTCAACGCGCTCCGACGGTCGGCTGGACCCGGAGAAGGCCGTGGAGTTCTACGCTCGAGCCGGCTTCGGTGCCGTCTCGCTGACCGACCACAACAAGGTTACGCCCGTCTCGCACCCGAGCGTGCTCACCCCGCCCGGCGTCGAAGTGGCAGCCCGCGAGGAGGGCGTGGCCGGTGAGTACCACGTCGTGATCATAGGTTGCGATGAGCTGCCGCCGGAGAGCGCGCGTAAGCGCGCGTCTAAGCTCTTCGACTGGTGCCGCGACAACGGCTTCTACTCGTTCGTGGCCCACCCCTACTGGAGCATGCTGAGCGGCAGCGACCTCCTCAAGGCTGGGAACCCCGACGGTGTCGAGGTGTACAACCACGGTTGCGAGGTGGAGATCAGCAGGGGCTACTCGGGCCCCCACTGGGACTACGCGCTGTCGAAGGGGGTTATGCTGCAGGGGTTGGCGGTGGACGACGTTCACACGTACACGGTGGACGCTCTGGGCGGGTGGGTGGTGCTAGACCTCGCCGACCACAGCGTTGAGGCCTTGCTGGAGGCATTGAAGCAGGGGCGCTTCTACGCCAGCAGCGGCGTGGAGGTTGAAGCCTACGAGGTGGAGCAGGGGAGAGCCTGGCTGAAGTGCAGCGGCGCGAAGATCGTGAAGCTCCTGTCGGGCGATACGAAGGGGGCCTACCTGAGCGTCAGTATGCTGGATAAGCTGGCTGCAGCTCAGCCGCAGCTCCTAGAGGTGGAGCGCTGGGAGGATGGCTTCAGGATCCGCGCGAAGGATCTGCGGGTGGAGGGCAGGCTGAGGGGCGGTAGCATCGTTGAGCTCGAGATCGCGGGCCAGCTGCCGGTGAAGGGGTACATGAGGGTCGAGCTGATCGACGGAGAGAAGGCTGCCTGGCTCAACAGCGTGAGGCTCTAGGTGTCCAGCATGCCGGCAGCCGCCGTGAGCATCGACGTGTGGGACACCCTGCTGCGGCTGGGGAGGTTCTACGGGATGCTCGCCGCGTCCCTGGCGGAGCTCCTCGAGAGGGAGAAGGGGGAGGTCGAGGAGTCGCTCAGAAGAGCTAGAGCCCGAGTGAAGGAGCTGAGGGCACAAGGGGCCGTTAACCCAAGCGCTGTAATCGAGCAGTGCGCAGGCATCCTGGCTGGAGAGCTCGGGTGCTCGCGTGAGGTGGTGAAGAGGGGGGTTGCCCGCGCTGTCGCGAACCTTGAGCCGGAGGGCATCGTGTACGAGGACGCGCTCGAGGCGCTGGAAGGCTTGGCCAGTAGGGGGGTGCCCGTCGTCGCGCTCAGCAACGTGATGTGGTGGCCCGGCTACATCACACGAGTCATCGTTGAGAAGGCGGGGCTCGGCAAGCTCCTCGCCGCCCAAGTTTACGCCGACGAGGTCTACGCTCTCAAGCCGGACGCGCGCATGTTCAAGGCGGGGGAAGAGGCGCTCCGCGATGCGGGCTTCGAGGCAAGGCTGGTCGCCCACGCTGGCGACGACTTCAGGGAGGACTTCCTCGGCGCGATGTCGGTCGGCCTTGTGGCGGTGCTCGTCGATAGGACCGGCGCCTTCGGGGAGGGAGCTTACTTCGGAGGGAGGGGCTACGTAATCAGGGACTTGCGCCGGCTCACGCACGTTCTCGAGGGGCTCCTTTAGCCGCCGAAGACCGTGTCGAGCAGGAGCATGACGACGAAGCCGGAGAGGAAGCCGAAGGTGCTGGGCTCGTCGTGCTCGTGCCCGTAGATCTCCGGCGCCATCTCGTGGACCACAACGTAGACCATTGCGCCCGCGGCGAAAGCCATCAGGAAGGGGAGGGTGAAACCGACGTGCTCGACGATGAGCGCGGGAAGGGGGGCTGCGAGGGCCTCCGCAAGGCCGCTGGCAACTCCGATCAGGAAGGCCTTCAGCCTCCCCCTATCGGCCAGTGGCAGGGCGACGGCCAGCCCCTCCGGCACGTCCTGCAACCCTATCGCGAGGGCGAGGAGGAGCCCCTCGTGGACGCTCACCGAGGAGGCTACACCAACGGCCATCCCTTCGGGTATGTTGTGGATGATCATAGCCAGGGCGATGAGCAAGCCCTTGGCGAGGGGTCGAGGGGGCCCCTCAGCCCCCTTCATGATGTGCAGGTGGGGGAGGGTGGAGTCGACGGCCTTGATTAGGCCGGCACCCGCCACGAAGCCCAGTGTGGCGAGCAGAGGCCCTCCCGCCTCGATGGCCGGCAGCAGCAGGCTCGTGAAGGAGGCGACGAGCATGACACCTGCCGCAAACCCCAGGCCGGCGTCCGATGCCCTCTCGCTCATTCGGGCTCCGAGGAGAACTGGAATGGAACCAATCGCGGTCATCGCGGCCGGCACCATCCCTATGACGAGGGCCCTGATGACGAGGGGGCTGCTCTCCAGGAAGTCGAGGATCGACGCGAGAAAGCCCTCCACGCTACCGACGTGGAAGCCGGCGCCAGTCAGGCTGAAGACGAGGAGCGTGGAGAGGAGGGCTACGAGGGCTCCCGCCGCCAGCTGCGAGGGGGTGTGGGCGTTCAGTTCGAGGCGGGCCCACGAGACTGGTACGAGGAGCAGGTAGAGGGGCACTGCCTCCTCACCCACGACCATCGCCAGCGCCGTGGTTGGGCCCGCGATGCCTGCAGCATGGACGCTGATCTTCCACTTCGCGAGGACAGTCACGATCGCCAGCACGATCGCTGACAGCATGTAGGAGGCGGTAATGACCGCGTAGATCCTGTAGCCGCGCAAGAGGGAGTAGACGATGCCGATGATGTACGAGATGATGCTGAACAGGTAGTACTTCCACCTCTTCTCCCTCTCCGTCACGAATATGTCCACCTCGCCCCTCGCTGCACCCACAACTATCGGAGCGAGCGGCAGAAACGTGTGGGCCAGCAGCATCACTGCCAGCGCCTCGAGGCCTCCCACTCCCAACCTCCACCACACGAGCGCGATGATGAAGCCGCCGTACAGCTGCGGCGCCGTGGCCAGCGAGACCAAGTGCGCGAGCCTTTTCCTAAACACAGGGCTCCATCAAACAGAGGCTAAAGATGTTGCGGGAACCAGCAACCCATTTTAACGATCACTGTTAGATCGCCTCATGGAAGATTTCTGGGAGTACATGGGCTTGAAGGGCGCGAGAGTTGCCATCATCCACCACGACGATCTGGGCATGTTCAAGGCCCAGAACGACGCCTACCGATCCCTCCCCTTCCCCACCGGCTCCATCCTCGCGCCGGCCGCGTGGGTTCCCGACCTCCTCGTCAACCCGAAGCCGGGCGCCGACCTCGGGGTTCACTTGACGCTGAACAGCGAGTGGAGCCACTGCAGGATCAGGCCTCTCACGTGCGGCGCCAGCCTGAGGGACGAGCAGGGCTACCTCTTCAGGACGGTTGAGGAAGCCTGGCGGAGCGTGAGAGCGGAGGAGACGGAGACGGAGCTGCGGGCCCAGATCGAGCACGTGCTCAAGCTCGGCATCGATGTGACTCACATTGACACGCACATGGGCAGCGTGCTGAGGCCTGACATCGCTGAAGTGTACGTTAAGCTGGCGTGCGAGTACCGCGTGCCCGCGCTTATACCCGAGAGCGTTGAGAACCCGATGATACCGCCCCCCTTCAGGGGGCAGCTGGCCCGGCTGCTCAGCAGAGTCAAGCTCCCACGCGTGAAGTTGGCGGGGATACCCTACACGAAGCTCGAGCACGAGCAGAGGCTTCGAGCCTTCAGGGACTTCCTCCTCAACGCGGAGCCCGGGGTCTACCACGTGATCCACCACTCGTGCTTTAGAAACGAGGAAACGAGGGATCTACCCGACATAGACATCAGGGAGGGGGATTTCCGAATCCTTACAGACCCTGAGATTAGGATGCTGCTGGAGGAAAAATGGGAGTTGATAACTTACAGAGAGATAAGGGACGCCTTCAGGCGGTACATGGGGAGCGAGCCCTGGCTCGCCTAGGGCCTGCTGATCTCGTACCAGATCGTCCGGTAGCCGGGGCCGATTTCGAAGACCGTCCAGCCGCCCTCAACGGTGGTGGGTAGCTTCTCCCTCCTCCTGCCCGTGTTATCGAGGGCCCAGACCTCCACCTCCCCCTTAACCCTGATCCTCGCCCTCACACCCTCAGCGATCGTGGGGCCGGGGCCCCAGTTGTCGCCGCAGGTGACCTGGACGTTGAGTGGAGGATTGATTTCGGCGGTGTAGCCCTGGGGCGGCTGGGTGACCCTCGCTACGAGGCGGTTGGTCGCGTACTCCCTCAGCTCCATCCCGTTGTTGCCGATGTAGCCGATGGCTACGAGGAGCATGCTCCTGGACCTCTCGATCGGCTCGCCGTCCATGCTCGTCACCCCGATTACGCTGAAGTTGAGGAGCGAGGGAGCCGGCTCGATTGTGACTCCATCGAAGTCGAACCTCCTCCCCGCCCCGAAGCCGACCACAGCGACGGTGCGCGGCGAGTTGATGAGCAGCACGCACTTACCTCTGGTGCTGCAGTCCCAGACGACCTGCCCGTTATCCGACTTGTACACCTGCCCCTCGGGCGGCATGGGTCCCGATGGCCCCGTACCCTCAAGGTTCAAGGCGAATCGGTGGACGAGCGGTGTAGCAGGGCTCCAGCCGAGGTGGTGGGCGCCCGGCAGGTTCCACGCGTGCAGCTTCCCTCCCACGAGGAGGTTGATCTCGGTCTCCCTGCTGATCGGCATCGTCACCAGCTCCCTCGCGGGCTCCACGTCGCCCCTCACGAATATGTTGTGGGCAAGGATGAGCGTCGCCATCTTCTGCGGGTTCTGGGACACGTCGAAGAAGCCTACGATTCGGCGCGCGTCGCGAACCAAACCGTCATACGCAAAGGCGAAAATCCCGTCCCAGTCCTGGAGCGCAGCGTAGGCCGATAGAATCACGTAGGTCTCCGAATCGTACATGTTGGGCGCCGGGTGGTTGTACTCGGTCACCGTGAAGGGCTTGCCGAGCACCCTCCTCGACGCGAGCCAGGTGATCGTGCTGCCCAGCGGGTTGTTAACCATCGGTTCGTTCACCACGTACCAATTCCTTGGATCCCACGGGGTCCCGGGGAAGGCGGGGTGCATCCAGTACGCGTGCGTGTCGACCACGTCCAGCTCCGACATGATGACTGGAGTGCTGCAGCCCGCGATCGTCCCGATCACGAGGGCTTTAACCCCCAGCTCCTCCTTGAGGTACCTGTACATGTCGAGGAAGTAGTCCCTCTCGAGCGACCAGAGGAACTCGGCCCAATCCCTCCTCGCCGCCGGGGAACGGCCGAAGAAGTCGCCGGGCTTGAGGATGCTCACAGTCCCCTCCTCGAGGCTCTCCCCCTCCTTCAATCCAGCACCCTGGTAGGGCCTCATCGAGAAGTTGGCGAAGTAGTAGGTGGTTTCGAGGGCGCCGAGGTTCGAGATGTCGAGCCTAGCGTTGTCGTCGCTAACCCCAACCCCAAGGATCACCTCGTAGGTCCGCCACTCGGGCGTCAGCTTGACCGTGACAACCTGGGAGACCGCCTGCCAGGGCTCGTGAGCCTGCCTCAGGCAGACCGTGATGTACGCTTCAGCTTCGGCTCGAGCCGTGAAGGTTACGCGGTATATCTCCCCCTCCCTGACCCGGATGCGGGGGTAGTTGAACTGGACGTGCCAACCCTCGCCCCTCCTGGTGACTCTGACCCTCAGCGCCCGCATGCCGTCGACATCGACGAAGTCGTAGGTGGCCTGAGCCGCGCCGTGCCGCTCGAAGACCCAGCCCAGCGTCCCCCTCTCGAACCTCGGGTTCGCGAGCACCTCCTCCCCCAACTTCGTCTCCCCTCCCCAAGCCTCGACCAGCCTCGCGGTGTCGCCGTACTTCGCGCGCAGCCAAGCGTTCCACTTCTCCTGGAGCGGGCGCTTGAAGACTTCGGGGAGCCTGTCAACAACGCCGTCGAGCCAGGCGTGGATGAGGCCGAACTCGTTCACGATCTCGACGAAAGCGACAGCCGGATCCTCCGCGTAGGTCATGTTCGTGTACGGGTTCCTGTGCGTGAGGAGCTGCCTCGCGTACTCCTTCTGAAGCTCTCTCACCTCGTCCATGAAAAATCCGAGGATCTGCTGATCCTTCCAATCCACCTGCTCGATCTCGGGCGGTAAGCCGTCCGCGGCCCTAAGGCGCCTCGAGACGAGGAGGTTGAGGTTGACGTAGATGCCCTGCTCCTTCAGCTTCGCGATGAGGTAGTCCAGCCGATCCAGCGCAACGGGGTTAAGCCTTCTCGTACCGGGGGGTTGGAAGATGTTGAAGCTCAGCCAGGCGGCGTCCAGATGGTGGAACCTGACAATGTTGACCCCGAACTTGGCGAGCCTGGCTGCGAAGATCTCCGCGTCGCGCTTCGTCGGGAAGGCGTGCTCAGCAACGATGTTAACCCCCAGGAAGCGGATCCTCTCTCCACCGACGTACAGGTGGCCGTCGGGCCCAACGTAGACGTGCCCGTACTTGCCGGCTGGCTTGTGCAGTCGGTGGGCTAGGCTGACGACGGTCTCGCTCGAGTCATCGTAGGGCAGGTGGAAGGGGAAGAAGTTGGCGGCTCTCTCCTCCCTCTCCCTGACGACTTGGTGGAGCCAGACGCCTAAGATCACAGCCAGCAGCCCGAGGGCCGACAGCACGATCGCAAGCTTCCTCACGGGCCTATCTGCTGGGTTTGGGTATAAAACGCTAGCCTAAACGACCCAGTCCTCCACCCGCTCGTCCCCGAAGATGAGCACGCGGATCAAGCCCACCGACAGTATCGTCAGCCACACGGTTTGGTAGAAGAGCAGGTAGACTGGGATCAGGTGGGCGTAGGGCTTCAAGCCGGTGACCTTCGCGATCACGTACTGCAGCACGCCGAGGGAGAGCAGGAGGAAGGCGAAGGTAAGCGTGGTGACCGTGTACATCATGATGAGCGAGATCGATACGGCCGCCGTAACGGGTACGAGCTCCCGAATGAGGGAGGACAGGGGGAGGAGGGCGGCGTAGGTGGCCTTCTTGGAGAGCATCCCGTGGAGCGCCAGGGCGACAATCATCGTGAGGAGGGAGGGCAGGGTCAGGATGATGCCCGGTATGATGACGTGCGGCACCTCGCGGACCGCGCGCAGGAGCACCCGGTAGTTCTCCCTCAGCCAGGAGGCGAGGCCGACAGCCCACCTCTTCCTCTGCTTCAGCCAGTGGGTCCAGCTGGACGGCGCGTAGTTGAGCACGTAGGTGCTATCGAGGAAGGAGAAGCGGCAGCCCTTCACGAACGAGCGGAGAGCGAAGTCGAGATCCTCCGCCAGGCAGGGTTTGAAGTAGCCGATCTCGTCGAGGGCCCTCCGCTTCACAGCGAAAGCCGCCCCGTTTATTGCGATGGCCCTTCCGGCAAGCTTCGCCATCATCTTGCTAGCGAAGTTGTACGCTGTGTACTCGATGTAGACGAGCTTGGCCAGCAAACCTTTACCAACGATAACCTTCTTCACGTCCAGGAGATCGCAGCTCTTCATCGCCTCCGCCACCTTATCGATGAACTTCGGGTCGTTCACGCGAACATCATCGTCGAGGAAGAGGACGACGTCGCCCCTCACCAGCTTCAACGCCTCGTTCAGCGCGCTCACCTTACCCTGCCTCCCTTCCCTGAGGAACACCTTCACCGACGGGTCGCTGAACTCGGTCAGTAGCCCGTTGAGGGCTTCGCGGTCGGGATCGTCAATGATAACAATGACCTCGAGGGGTCGCGCGTTACAGTTCAGCAGGCCCCTCACAAGCTCCACCAGCCCGTTACCGCCGCGGTAAGAAGGGATCACAACGCTCACGGTAAGGGTCTCTGCGGCCGCGTGCGGCGAAGGCATCGGGTAACCCTTAGTATTATGGTAAAAAAATGTATCCGATCGTGGCCGCTGGAAGGGGGAAGCACGCTGTAGCTCGGGGGCGCAGAAGCTATTATAGGCTTGGCGAAGGCCCTCATGTGCCCGGTAGGACCTTCAAACTCGATAGGCTGACGGTGGAGCTGGTTGAGGGGGATATCACCGAGCTTGAGGCTGATGCGATCGTGAACGCGGCTAACTCGTACCTCAAGCACGGCGGGGGAGTAGCTGCGGCGATCGTGAGGAAGGGGGGTTACGTGATCCAGGAGGAGAGCGACCGGTGGGTTAGGGAGCGCGGCCCCGTCCCCGTGGGCAGCGTAGCGGTCACTTCCGCGGGCCGGCTCAAGGCCAAGTACGTCATCCACGCCGTGGGTCCGCGCTTCGGCGAGGAGGGTGGTGACGAGAAGCTCGCCTCGGCCATCCGGAGCTCGCTCGAGAAGTCGGAGGAGCTCGGGCTGAGGAGCGTAGCCCTGCCCGCCATCTCGACGGGGGTCTTCGGCTACCCCTACGAGAGGTGCGCGCGCATCATGGCCCGCGAGCTGAAGGCCTTCGCTGGACGCGCCCGGAGCCTGGAGAGGGTCATCGTCTGCCTCTACGGCCGAGAAGCCTACGAAACCTTCGAGAGAGTTTTCCTAGAGGAGCTGAGGGAGTAGCCGTGTGCCGCCTCCTAGCGCTAGCGTCTTCGGAACCTGTGGACGCGCTCGCTTGGCTCGGTGCGCTGAGGAGGGCTGCTGAGTACGACCCCCTGCTTGAAAGGTTGGCTGGCACCGCTGAGCATGGCGACGGTTGGGGTCTAGCTGCGCTGGCCGGCGGAAGGCTGATCCACTACCGCTCTCCCACGCCGATCTGGAGCGACCCGCTCGTGGAGACGTTAGCGACCTCGATCTCCTCCCCCGTTGCCCTGGTTGCTCACGCCCGCAAGGCTAGCACGGGCATGCCGCTCGGCGTGGGGGCGGCCCACCCCTTCGCGCTCCACCTCGGGAGCGGAGGGGTCGTATTCGTCGCTCAGAACGGGGGTGTCGACATAGGTCGAACTCTGGAGCTCTTCGGGCCCGTAGCGTCCCCGAGCAACGTGGACTCCTTCGTATACGCCGCAGCGCTGGCCAAGTTGCTGGAGGAGAGCGGGAGTCTCAAGCGAGCGCTCATCGAGCTGCACAGGGGGCTTGAGAGGGGCGGGGCCGTGAGGGGTATGGCGAACACGGTCGCGTTATTGGTGGAGCGGAGGGGGGAGCTGTGGGAGGCCGAGATCGGCGTTGTCCGCCACGTGTTGAGGGAGCAGCTGCTCGAGTACGGCGAGATCTACTTGCTGGAGCGAGATGGGCTTGCCGCGGCCGTCTCCAGCACCCTGCGGTGGATCCTGAGGGAAAGGATGGAGCCGGTGGGGAGGAACAGAGTCTTGACGGCAGCGCTTGGAGACCCTAGGTTCGAGCGGAGCGCTCTCTGAGCTTCGCTAGGGGGGCTAGAGCGAGGAGGTTGAGTGCTGCGCCCAGCCCGAACGCCTAGCGCGCGCCGAGGCTGGACCAGCTGAAGCTGCCGAGCAGGGGGGAGGGGGCCGCCACCAGGCCCACCACAGCGTCGCTCAACCCGTTGGCTGTCGCGACAGAGCTCGGCGGCGCCATGTAGGAGAGGAGCTTCCTGCGAGCCGGCATATCGAGGGGGAGGAAGACGTTCTGGAGGACGACGGCTAGCGCCAGCGTGCCGTAGCTCCGGCTGACGG